>SVUD01000040.1 GCA_015063445.1 Oscillospiraceae bacterium | reverse complement strand
AACTGCTGCGGGAGGAGTCTTAGTAATGAAAGTGAACGAACGGTCTGCGTAAACGGTGATGATAACGGGGATGATAAGTCCGATATCATTCTTGGTTCTGTCGTTGAATTCCTTAGTGAAAGCGGGAATTGCAACACCGTACTGACCGAGTGCGGGACCTACAGGGGGCTGGGGAGTAGCCTTTCCGGCAGGAAGCTGTAATTTGATATAACCCATTATTTTCTTTGCCATGATAATTAAACCTCCATATGTGGTGCTGAAATCGGGAGAATTTAGAAAAGATTTTTCTCCCTCCCACAATAATAATGGCCGAGTAGAAAAGGTATATCCTTATTCTACTATGCGGACGTCCTTTGCATCTACGATGATGGGGAAGTCACGCTTTTCAGTCGAAACAAGAATACCAAGCTGTTTCTTGTCGTCGCTGATGTTTTGAAGAACGCCAGAGTAACCCTGGAAGATACCGTCAACAACAGTAACGTTATCACCGATGTTGAAGAGGAACTCGTCCTTAATAACTTCAACCTGGAACATAGCGATTTCTTCATCAGTAAGGGGAGTAGGCTCGGAACCCGGACCTACGAAGCCGGTAACGCCCGTAATATTACGAACAACGTGCCAGCTTTCATCAGTCATTGTCATTTTAACGAATACATAGCTGGGGAAAAGCTTAGTTTCGATCTGCTTAACCTCGCCTTTATCGTTTGTTTCCTCGGTTATCTCAACAGGAATCTTGATATCATAGATCAAGTGCTCGAGACCGCGGTTTTCAACGATTTTCTCAATGCTGATTTTAACTTTGTTTTCGTAGCCTGTATAAGTGTGAGCTACGTACCATCTGGGACCAAGGTTTTTCTCGTTAATGTTACTCATGATACGAGCCTCTTAGCCGATGAGACCGGCAATCGTAGTAAAGAGATAAGTAAAGGCGGTATCAACAACGGCGATAGCAAGGCTGACAGCAACAACAGAGAAGAGAACAAGCTTAGTGTTCTTCCAGAGCTCGGACTTAGGAGTCCATACAACCTTTTTCATTTCGCCCTTTGTGTCCTTGCAGAGCTTAACGAGCTTTTTCCAAATGCGCTTGAAGAAGTTCTCCTTTTTAACAACCTTCTTCGCCTTAGCGGAAGCGGCTACTTCTTCAACCTGAACGTTTTCATTCTTCATTTCATTTGACATAATAAAACAATCCTCTCTAAATTACTTTGTTTCTTTGTGCAAAGTATGTTTGCGGCAGAAACGGCAGAACTTGTTCATTTCAAGTCTGTCTGGATCATTTTTCTTGTTTTTCTTAGTGTCATAATTTCTTTGCTTGCACTCTGTGCATGCCAATGTGATTTTGACTCTCATTTTTTTCGGCACCTCCTAATAGAATTCGGGAAAACCCGTAAAAATACCTCCCTCAATGGCGGAGCAGAAAACGCGCGAGTCCCAGAAAAATCGGCGCGTAAAAAAAGCCTCCGACAGAGGTAGAACTATTATATCACATAATTCTACCGTTGTCAAGGCTTTTAAAAATATTTTTTATTTTTTATTTTTATATAATATAAATATTTTTGTTAAGTACCGTTAATGAGGCGCTTTTAGTTTTCGGGAACGTAGTTAAAGTGGAAAGTAGCGTTAATTAATTTTTCGTTCCTCGTTTCGACTATATTGATAGCCGCCCATTCTGTTACACTTCCCGTGTAATATACATCGGTCAGAGCATCATCTCCCATAAATGCGCCCTCGCCGATCTCTTTTACGTTACCGGTTATGATTACAGCTTCCAAGCTTGTAACGTATGCAAAAGCAAAGTTTCCTATTCTTTCAACTTCTCCGGATATTGTAATGCTTTTAATATATTCGCTACCGTTTAACGCAAAGTCGGAAATCTTTGTAATTCCATCTTTAATTTCAAAATGTTCATCGGTTTTTCCTATGGCATACTGAATAAGTGTTTTACCGTCATTTGTATACAAATTACCGTCTATAGTTTTGTATACAGGATTGTTTGTATCAACGGATATTTCGGTAAGTTTTTTACAGTGAGCAAAGGCACGGGTTCCAATGTTTACAACTGTTTCAGGTATAAATACCGATTTGAGCGAATCACAATAAGCGAATGAAGTCTCTCCCAACTCGGTAACACCGTTGGGGATTTTTATACTCTCAAGAGAAGAACACGATTCGAATGCACTTTCTCCAATTATGCTTACGCTATTTGGAATATTTATGTCAGTAAACGCACTACCTCCAAATGCGCCGTATCCGATTTCGATAACGCTATTGGGTATAATTACCGAAGAAATCGCCATACCCCCAAATACAAGGCTACCTATCTTTTCAACGGGTAAGCCCTCGTAAGTACCCGATATAATGATTTCTCTTGACGATCCGTTATATCCGACAAGCTGGGCATACGTACCGTCTTCGGAAACTTCATATTCTAATCCCTTTGTGGAAGCGATTGGTTGCATGCATACCGTACAATAACCGGAATCGGCTATATCGTGTTCACCGTAGTTTGCTACAGTATCGCAATTATTGCATTCGTACCAATGGTGTGTGCTATCAAAATGATACTCGTTTTCGAAACTATAATCATGGTCAGTGCCGACCTTAAGCTCTATAAAACCGCAATCCTTACAAGTTCTTGAGAAAAGACGGTTTTCACATAAAACGGTACTTCCGCTATGATTTTTCCATTCGCCAAAGCTGTGTACGCACTTTTCTTTTTCGGGAATCTCCAGTTCTTTCTTATTACCGTCTGTAAAGGTTATAACAAGCTTTCCTGCATCATTAAACGATACGTCTTCGATTCCTACACCGTTCGTACCGCTAGTGCCATTTGTGCCGTTAGTTCCGTTTGTACCGTCAGCGCCTTTGAGAGAATCGAGCGCTATAAGGTCCTTCCACTTCGACTCGCCTTCATATTTCCACTGGACGTGAGTTTCGGAAACGTTGAACTCGACCTCGCGTCCATCTGCACCGTTCGTACCGTTGGTGCCATTTGTGCCGTTAGTTCCGTTTGTACCGTCAGTTCCGTTTGTACCGTCAGCGCCTTTGAGAGAATCGAGCGCTATAAGGTTCTTCCACTCAGCCTCGCCTTCATATTTCCACTGAACGTGAGTTTCGGAAATTTTGAACTCGACCTCGCGTCCATCAATGCCGTTTTTGCCGTCAGCTCCGCTCTTTTTTGCGCACGCAGTAAAGGCAAACATAGCCAAAAGAAGTGTAAAAACGAGCGCTAAAATCTTCTTAAACATTTTGTTTTTCTCCTTGTGTTTTTCATTATTTTCGGTTACAAAACAAAAGATGCGGCAACCGAAGTTGCCGCACCGAAAAACGCAAACTCCAATTGTCGCCAAACAAAAACAACAACGATAGATATGACTCTCCACGATAGTTGCAGAATCCGCGTTTTTACCGAATTATTAACAACTACCGTTAGAAAAAACAAAAGGGCACAGAACCCCCTATAAAAATAGAGAGCTCTCCTTTAAATCGTTATTCGTTTTTGTTTGGCAACCTCATTATATCATGAAAAACTGCTTTTGTAAAGAGTAATTTTAAAAATTCAGTAACTCTTCCTAAGTGGTGTGTTTTTATATAATAGGCTTGTAAAATGAATTGTTTTCTCGAAAAAATTGCGTTTTAAATGAAGTGTCAAAACAACTGAGTCTCTAAAGGTGGATTATTGTCCATGATTTTGCAATAATTGTCGTGACAACTCCAAAAGAAAAGGCATAATAAAAAGTAAAAGCAAAGAAAATACTTAAAAAATTCCTATACTCTTGAATTGCCAAGAGGAATGCGTTATAATTTAAGAAAGATATGTCAAAACATTAAACGACCGGAGGAACAAAAGATATGTATACTAAGCTTCACGACGTATTAAATGGACAAGAAGATAATTACGTTTTCCCATTTTATTGGCAAAGAGGGGATCATACGCATTTGATACCCGAACAGATACAAAGAATATACGAAAGCGGATGCAGAGCGGTGTGCGTAGAATCAAGACCTCATCCCGATTTTGTCGGCGAGAGTTGGTGGCGTGATATGGATATTATTCTTGCCGAGGCAGAGAAAAGAGGAATGAAGGTTTGGCTGCTTGACGACGATAAATTTCCTACGGGACACGCCGCGGGGATGATAGCAAAAAAGCATCCGGAGCTAAGGCAGTGGGAGCTTATAGAAAGGCATATTGACGTAGTAGGTCCTGCGGAAGATAATTCCATAATCGTGGATGCTGACGACGACGAAAACGTATTGCTTGGAGCATACGCCTACCGCCGCCGCGCCGATGATCTTGAAACCTGCATTGAGGATACCGTAACAGACCTTACCTCTAAAATCCACGGCGGTTATCTTACGTGGGATATTCCCGAGGGGGTATGGCGAGTGTTCTTCTATTATAAGTCCCGCAAGGGCGGACGCCCCGAATATATTGATATGATCAACGCTGATTCGGTAAGGGTTCTGATAGATGCTGTTTATGAAAGCCACTATGAGCATTACGGAAAATATTTTGGAAATACGTTCGTTGGATTCTTTTCCGACGAGCCGTGCTTTGGAAATCAGGTGTTCGGAAAGCAAAGATTTGATTTCGGATTTTATGAGGCGAGGATAGGAAAGCATGCGCTTGCGCTCCCATGGAATGAAAATCTTCACGAGCTTATGAAGAAAAGCTTAGGATACGATCCGCTTCCATATCTTAATATGCTGTGGTATGAGGACGGAGAAAACGGAGACAAGCAGTCGGATATAAGACACGCGTACATGGACGGAGTTACGCATCTATATAGCGTATGCTTTAACAAGCAGCTCGCGGATTGGTGCCATGCTCACGGAGTTGAGTATATCGGGCATATTATAGAGGACGAGAACTGTCATATGCGAGGCGGCGTCGGTCATTACTTCAGAGCTCTTCGCTGGCAGGATATGAGCGGCATTGACGTAGTTCTTCATCAAATAATGCCCGGAATGGCTGATTATGTTCACACGAGTACTTGCGGAATGGGAGTCAGCGGCGGCGCATTCTTTGAATACACCTTGGCAAAGCTCGGAGCATCGCTTTCTCATATGATTCCAGAAATGCGTGGAAGAGCGATGTGCGAAATATTCGGTGCGTACGGATATGGCGAGGACTCGGTTATGATGAAGTTTTTGATGGACCATATGCTCGTTCGAGGTATGAATCGCTTTGTTCCTCATGCGTTTAGCTCGAAATTCCCGGATAGAGACTGTCCTCCGCACTTCGGAGCGGAAGGACACGATCCAAGCTTTGAGGCTTTCTGCGCTTTAATGAGATATACAAATAAAGCGGCTCACCTTCTTGAAGGCGCAACTCACAAGGCTAATGCCGCGGTTCTTTATCACGTTGACGGAGAGTGGGCGAGTAGATTCGGAAATGCCGAAAATATGTCGTCTATCGTAACGAGACTTTATGATGCTCACATAGATTACGATATAATACCTCTTGATATACTGAGGGAGTCCGCGACCGTTAATAACCGTAAGTTATCTGTCAACGAGGAAAGCTTCGACTGTCTTATCGTGCCTTACGCTGACCATATGCCGAAAGTTGAGCTTGAAGTACTCGAGAGGCTTAAAAACGACGGCTTGCCCGTCTGGTTTATACGTTCTTTGCCGGAAAACGCGACGTTTGACGCGGAGGTCATAGATGCAGACGAGCTCGTACCTAAAATGCGAAAGCTTGGAATGACGGACGTAATAGTTGAGGAAGGATTCCCAAAGCTCAGGATATACCACTGTGTCAATGGAGAAACCGACATATTTATGTTTGTTAACGAGGATTATTCAAAGACGGTAAAAACAACGGTAACTCTTCCTTGTAGCGGAGATTATGCTCGGCTTGATATTCTTACGGATATTTATTCGTCAGGAAGCGCAAGAGACGGAAGACTCACGCTCGACCTTCTGCCTCATCAATCCGAAATAGTAATTTTTGGAGATAAAGCAGAGCTGCCAAAAGAAGTCAAAATATCCAACGTAGTATCTATTAATCCAAGATTCTCGCTTGAGCTTGCTTTATGTGATGATCTGAAGGCTTATTCCAAGAGAGGAGAATTCGATAAATTCTTTAACGTAAATTCACCCGATTTTGAGCCGGATTTTTCGGGAAAGATGCGCTATACCTTCAAATTTAACGCGGAAAAAGGAGGGGGAAGAGTGTTTATTGATCTCGGAAGGGTCGGTCAGAATGCGGAGCTTATGCTGAATGGCAGGTACTGCGGTATTCGTATAAGCGCACCGTATCTTTACGAAATCACCGACGCGATAAACGATGGAGAAAACGAGGCTATCGTTATCGTTTCAAATACACTTGCCGAAAGGGTACGTGACAGATTCTCGCATTACTTGCAATTATCGCCATCGGGACTGCTCGGCGAAATTTCTCTGAAATACGCGGAATGAGCTTTTTACGTTATAACTTTTGAAAAAATGACAAAATTGACTGTATAACGTGTAAAAACCCTCGGAGTAGACTTTTGAGCTTTATGCTTTCGAGTTTTTCTCCGAGGGCTTTAAATTTGATAATATGTTCAGGTTTTTAATCTTCGGTATTCGCTTGGATTCTTACCGACAGTTTGATAGAAAGAACGCTCAAAGCTTCTCTCTGACGTATATCCGCATTCAAATGCTATATCAATAATTCTGAGATTTGTGTTCTTCAAAAGTTTTTTTGCCTCATTTGCTCTGAATGAATTTATAATTCGGTAAAAGTTTGTTCCTTTTACGCTTCCGATACATTTTGATATGTATTTAGGGCTGTAACCGAGCGCTTTGCCAACAGATTCGAGGGTTAAGTTTTCATTGGAATGTTCATAAATATGTAAAAAGATAGCGGTAACAACGTGGAAATGCTCGCGTTTCTCAGCTAACTCGACCGTTCTGAAATATTCCTCGAACACCGAGTGTAACGTTGCCTTGAAGAAACGTGTGTTGAGGGCGTTGAGAGGTATGCGTTTCCTTTTACCGTCAAACAGTCTATTGTCTATGTACGCACGAAGCTCTTCCGAAGGAGTAAAAACGTGGCTCCTTCCACCTGTATAGAGCTCATTTTCCGTAATTATATCCAGCACAAAATCATTTGAAAAGGTACACATCCAATGTTCATTATATACTCTCGTTGAATAACTGTGAACAGCTAACGGAGGGATAATTATAATGTCACCCGCTTTTGCCGTTTCTGTCCTATCATCGACCGTTACCTCCATTTCGCCGTATAAAACGTAAACTAATTCGGAAAAAAGGTGAATGTGAGGTTCATGGTGATATTTTTCTCTGTTAAAATGCGTGATTATGGTTGTTTTACTGTCAAAGTTTTTAACTTGTATAAGCATAGCATTCTCTTGTCATAAAATTTGATAGGTGGATTACTGTCTATAATCATATCACAATTTTCGTACAATGTCAAGAAAATGATATAATAAGTGCGAATTTAACATATAACCGCTTTACCGTGCTAAACGGTCTTATTAACTGTGAAAAGCGTTTATAAGATTAAGTCGCTTGGAGGAATAGCGATAAGCGTTTTCAAAATCTCCAATCTGCTTATAGGCGTTTTCAAGATCGGTATAAACTCCGAAGAAAACAAATGCGTTATATGATGTGCTTTTTGCTTCTTCGATTTCCGAAAGCAAAATTATCGCCTCGGAGAAACGGTATTTTTTCATAAGCGCTTTTGCTTCTATATGTAGCTTGAAGAAACGGTTTGAAAATTCAAAATCAAAATCTGACGTCAGATATTTGTATAGCTCATAATCAAATGCGGAGAGCCTTTTGTTTTCATAATCCGAAACGTCCAGCTCAAGAAGAGGGGATTGAACGTTAGTTGATATCGCGAGATACAGAGGCAGAGAGGTCTCGATAACCGATGTGTCATATACGGTCATTTGGCTTTTTTCGAGAGCCAACCTCAGATATTTTTGAGCATCGTTAAACGAGCCGTTTTCCGTAAGCTGCTTTCCGTAAAGAAATGCGGAATATGCGTATAGATATTCGGTTTCGCAGTCTGTATTCGATATTGTATCGAGAAGGTCGATGCATTCCTTGTATTTACCGTTTGCGTATAACTCACGCGCATTGTCTTTGAAAGAAGAATCGTTTGTGTTTTCGTTTTTTGTATCTTCATCTGAGAGCAAAAAATATAGGGAAATGTCTAACTTTTTTGATAGGTAGAAGAGCGTGTCAAGAGATGGCAAAGCACTCCCGGATTCAATAAGACTGAGCATATTTCTCGTCATATATCCATCTGTAACCTGAGTTTGAGTAAATCCAAGCTCTAAACGACGGTTCTTTATTCTTTTTCCAATTTCTATTTTGTCCATATAACCTCTTTTTTGTAAAAAACGCTATTTATTAATTGGCAGAAATTATTGTTTTTTGATTTTTAAGTTTCCAAGAGGGTTACTTTCAACAGCGTCCTTCATATTGCGACTGACGACGTGCGTGTATATCTGCGTTGTGTTGAGCTGCTCGTGTCCAAGCACCTCTTTCAGTATCCTTATATCAACCTCGCCGGATTGATACATAAGCGTTGCCGCGGTATGTCTCAGTTTATGAACCGAGTAATTTTTATAGCCGAGCCCTGCGAGACCGAAGTATTTGTGAACCATCCATTGAACTGTTTTGTTGGATATTCTTTGCTCACGGGAGCTTAGGAAAAATGCTTTATCGGAGGTTCTGATATATTTTGAATCAAGTCGTACCTTAAGATAATCACCAACCGATTTTCTCGCGAAATCATTAAGGTAAAGAACGCGTTCCTTGTTTCCCTTACCGCGTACCGTTACCTTCGAAAGATCGGGTGCAAAGCTGTTTAAGTCAAGTCCGACAAGCTCGGAAAGACGCATACCTGTGTTTAGAAAAAGCGCGACTATCGCGAAATCTCTTACGGCAGTAGGAGATGCTTTGTCGTTCTTTATCGTTTCAAGCAGCTTCAAGCTTTCTTCATAAGTCAGATATTTAGGCAGAGTTTTTGCGGGCTTCGGCGAATCTATATCGGTAGCGGGATTCTCGGTAAGATAATGCTTTTTGTTGCAAAGCACGTGATAAAGAGAACGTATAGCGCTCGCCTTTCTCATTCTTGTTGTTGAGCTGTTGGTTCTTTCCGTGCGTATAAAAACGAGATATTCGATTATATCCTGCTGTTGTATTTTTGCAATATCCGAAAGAGTAAGATCCGAGATAGAAACCTTTTCGAAATCCTCACGTGTAGGTATATTACCTTCGTTTCTGCATTTTATGTATCTGAAAAAGGTTCTCAGATCAAGAAGATATTCGCAAACGGTCTTTTCGGAATTGCCCTTTATGGCAATCAGATATGAAGCGTATTCTCTGAGGATAGGGGGGAATGTTTTATATTCCTCGCCGTTATAAGTTAAAACTGCCATCTTTTGCTCCTAAAAGTTTTTACAACTATATTATACAAAATTTTTTAAGGATTTAGTGGATAAAATGTAAACATTTTGTTTTTGGTATTGTATTTTTTTCGTTTTATGGTAAAATTATTGTATCTTGCCGTATGCAAGAGACAAAAAAACAACAAAAGAGGATTGTATGCGTTTCTTTCGTGATAATTCAGACAGCATTGTAAAGCTATACATAAATCAGATAGGTGTAGCGATATTTTCTATGTTCTTGTACACGGCAGCTGCCGCTATAAGCGTAGATGGAATAACATCGTTGCTCATAAAAATCGGAATATCCGCCTTTGCGATGCTGTTCTATTTTGCTCTCATATATACAGTAGCCTGGGAAATTGGCGCAAAGGATAAAATAAGAATTGATGCCGGCAGAATTGATGAGAAGAAGATAAAGGGCTTTAAGCTTGGTATTTACGCCAACATGCCGAACTTTGTATTCGTTGGCTTTGCGCTCTTGCTCTTTGTTATATATCTGATTTCGGGCGCAGAGGCTCTTTATACGATATTCGGTATACTTAACGGCCTTTTCAGAATATTCGTTTCTATGTATCTCGGAATAATTCAGGGATTGACGGATGGCATTAGCGGAAATCTCGACCTCGCAATTGAAACTATTCTGTATCTTGTATTTTCCCTCGTTGCATCTCTTGTAACTTATCTCTCGTATCTTATGGGACTTAGAGATAAAAGATTATTCCCATCAGCACCTAAGAAAAAGTAATAATAATAAAAGCGCCTCCATATATTTGTTTTGAGTATTCGGAGGTGCTTTTTTATGATAGAAAAATTAAAAAAACGCTTGTGCGCCATAGCGTATCTTGTTTGCGTTGTATTGCTTTACAGCGTATGCTTTATTAAGCTGTCAGAAAACGCAAAAGCGAGCGCGAAATATATTACAGCAGCGTCACAGACAAATAAAAAGACCGTTATACTCGATGCGGGTCACGGCGGCGAGGATTCGGGCGCCATAGGAAGCGATAACGTTTATGAAAAGGACCTTAATCTTGAAATAACGTTTAAACTCGGGGAATATCTGTCAGCAGCGGGATATAACGTTGTATATACACGAACCGAGGATAAGCTCCTGTATACCGAGGAGCAGAATATAAAAGGAATGCGTAAAATTAACGATTTGAAAAACCGTATGAAGATAGCTAATTCTTATGATGACGCTATTTTTGTCAGCATACATATGAATTCATACGGAGCGGCGGAATGCTCGGGACTTCAGGTTTATTACGGTGTAGAAAGCGAGAAATCACGCGCTTTGGCGGAAAAGGTTCAGTCCGAGACGGTGAAACGTATTCAACAAAACAACAAAAGGAAAGTAAAAAGCGGAAACGGTATATATCTTCTTGAAAATTCAATCAATCCGGCAATACTCATCGAATGCGGATTTTTGTCGAATCCCGAGGAATGCAAAAAACTTTCTGAAAAAGAATACCAAAAGGAATTGAGTTTTTCGATACTTTGTGGTATTATAGAATATATCAAGGAATGAGTTAATCAACAATTATGGGAGGACGTTTAATGAAAGGCGCAAAAATCATCTTTGTTTGCAGCGAATGCGGGGCTACGTCTCCTAAGTGGCTTGGCAAATGTCCTGACTGTTCCTCATGGAATACTTATGAGGAAATAGAGGTAAAGGAAAAACGCACCGGAACTAATAATAATCAAAAAAACGCAATAAAAAACAAGGCAGAAAAATTTTCAGAACTTGAAATGCCCGAATATATAAGAACAAAAACAGGTATGCAGGAGCTTGACCGTGTGCTTGGCGGAGGACTCGTAGATAGCTCTGCTGTGCTTCTTTCGGGAGAGCCCGGCATCGGAAAATCGACCTTGCTTTTGCAAATATGCCATGAGCTTTCGCGCTCAAGACGAGTGCTTTACGTATCGGGAGAGGAATCTAAGGGACAGCTTAAGCTGAGAGCCGAGCGTCTTGGAATAAATGGGGATTCGCTGTATCTTCTCACCGAGACGGACCTTGATTCTATAATTTCAGAGTGCGAACGATTGAGACCGGACGTTATCATTATGGACTCTGTTCAGACGCTTTCGTCTGAAAATCTCACGAGCGCCCCCGGAAGCATAACTCAGGTAAAGGAAGGCTCACTCACGCTTATAAATTATGCCAAATCGTCGGGAGCCGCTGTATTTCTCGTCGGTCATGTGAATAAGGAGGGTGGAATATCAGGTCCTAAGCTTCTCGAGCATATGGTAGATGCGGTTCTGTATTTTGAAGGCGAGAGAACCAATTCGTACAGAATTATAAGAGCTATTAAGAACAGATTCGGCTCTACGAATGAAATAGGCGTTTTTGAAATGGGCGATAAAGGACTCGTTGAGATTCCAAATCCAAGCGAGGTCGTGATGGCTGAGCGTCCAAAAAACACGAGCGGTTCTTGCGCGGGCTGCGTTATGCAGGGTACACGTCCTATTATTACCGAGATACAGTCGCTTGTGACTAAAACTGTTTTCCCGACCGGCAAGAGAACAGCTGACGGCTTTGATCACAACAGAATGGGACTTCTTATCGCTGTTCTCGAAAAGAGAATGGGACTCAAATTCTATGAAAACGACGTATACGTAAACGTTGCCGGGGGCTTAAGCCTTGACGAACCGAGCGCAGATTTGTCTATCGCCATGGCTCTTATCAGCGGAATCACCGATCGAATTATTCCCGATGAGCTTATCGCCTTCGGAGAAATCGGACTTTCCGGAGAGGTTCGCGCTGTTTCACATATAGATTACAGAGTAAAAGAGGCGGTAAGGCTTGGGTTTACCAAAATAGTCTTACCGAAGAAAAATATAACGAGCGCTATCCAAGTTCCCGAGAACGTAGAGCTTATAGGCGTTACGAATATTTATCAGGCTCTCGCGTGTATGAAAATGAGAAAGGCAGAATAATACAAACAAAAGCTTACAAAAAAATAAAGCGGGCAAAAGCTTTAAACTCTATTAAAGAGAAAAAAGCAAATGCCCGTTTTTATTTATATTCTAACTAGAGTTGTATTATGAGGATTTTGCGGGTTTTCTGAATACGTTAAGTAAAACGTATATACCAATCAGAAGCGCGACGGTAGCGCATAGCACCGCAAACATTCCGCCGATTCCGACCTGCTTATCGAAGCAATAAATATTACAGTCGAGCGCATCCTTAAAATCCTCTATAACTGCGGTTGGCATACCTTCGTTTTGCATCTCTTCAAGCGCGCCGCGCATTGCGTGATTGCGTACGAGCGACGTTCCGTACGTTCCGGGAAGAAGCGATACTGCTTTTCTGAGTCCGCTTCCAAAGGAGGAAATGGGCATATAAGCGCCGCAGATAAATCCGTAGCAGCTGCTGACAATGCTTCCGACCGCGGATATCTGTCCCTGAGTGGATAAGAAGAAATTAACCACAGATGATAGCGCGGTTCCAAAAAGAACGAGAATGAATACGTCAAGTATAAAGAGCAAAACGTCCGTAAAGCTCATATACCACCCAATAATCGCGATATATATAAAGGAAAGAGCTGTTGCGGCAAAGCATATCAGAAGCGTTGAAATGAGCGTTGCGGCATAGTAAGAGAGCGCAAGCTCCGAGGGCTTTATAGGCGACATATTCAAGTCCTTATACGTTCCGTTAGCTCTGTCCTGGACCATGAGAAAATTAGAGCAGAACGCAACGGTTATACAGGAAACTGCCAGAAGGGAAGAAATTAGCTGACCTCCCACAAGACCGTCGATAAGCTTTGAATCGACTTCAAACATTGGCGGAATGCTTGAGGTAAAGCTATCGCGGTATACGTTGCTTAAGAAGGTCGAATAAAGAACAAGAAGAATGGCGGGAGTTATAAGAGACGTGAAAAACATTCCCTTGTCTTTGAAGAAGAGCTTTATATTTCTTTTAGTCAATTCAAGCACGGTTTTCATTTGTTTTCCTTTGCCTCCGTTTCATTTTCGGTAAGCTTTTTTCCTGTGACCGCAAGGAATACGTCATCCATTTTTCCCTTTGTTACTTCAAAATCAACAAAGAGATCGGGATGCTTTGATATTAGAAGCGCGGCATCCTTTGTATTGGGTACTGAAAATCTAAAAGCATCTCTGATTTTTTCAAAATCTCTCTCAAGTGAGAGCGCGTTGGCTTCGGTTATTCCGTAAACGGTTACGTAATCGCCGGTATATGTATTCTTCAGCTCGAGCGGCGTACCCTTTGCCGATATTTCACCGTTATTAAGAATTACAACGTAATCGGCGTCCGCTGCTTCTTCCATATAATGAGTGGTAAGAAAAACGGTAAGATTTTGATTTTTTCTGAGATCTGAAATTACGTTCCATAATGTTTTTCTCGTCTGTGGATCAAGTCCTGTCGTGGGCTCATCAAGAATAAGTATCTTAGGCTCGTGCAAAAGAGCTCTCGCAATATCTATTCTTCTTCGCTGACCGCCCGAAAGCTTTCCAACTCGTCTTTTAAGCAGGTCCTCAAAATAAAGGATACTCGAAAGGTGAGAAAGGCGCTTTTCGAACTCTTCGCCGAATATTCCGTACAGAGCAGCACGGCTTTTGAGATTGTCGTAAACGCTGAGCGCAGAATCAAGTACTGAATTCTGGAAAACGACTCCGAGCTTAACCTTTGATTCCGAGGTGTTTTCATCGGTGCATTTGCCGTCGATTATAACTCTTCCCGAATCCTTGGAGAGCTGGGAGCAAATTATATTAATGGTTGTAGATTTTCCGGCTCCGTTTTCACCGAGAAACGCAAAAAGCTCACCCTCTTTAACAACGAAAGAGAGATTCTTCACAGCGTGAACCGAGCCAAAGCTTTTATTGAGATTGTCTACTTCGATTATGTTTTTCATTTTTATCCTCTTAAAGTGTTTTTTATAATGAAAACTTGCAATAATATGATATCATAATGATATCACTTTGTCAATGACTTTTTTGAAAAAAACGCAAAGAATTTTTTTCGCTCAGAAATTCAAACATAAGCTTTTAAATGTTATTATTCTTATGTTTTTTGTGCAAAAGTAATAAAAAGCATGACTTAATTTCTACGCCCGATAGCTATTTACTTCAAAAATAATTATTGCAATTAAAATAAAAATGTTGTATAATTTATATATGTGATGCATATTTTCATCATAAAGCACTAAGTCAAAGGAGACTAAACAATGGAAAAGGTATTTACCAAAAGTATTCGTAACGTAGCTTTACTCGGACACAGTGGAGGCGGAAAGACATCTTTGGCAGAGTCAATGCTCTATATTTCGAGATTGACCGACCGTCTCGGAACCACTGCCGATGGAAATACTGTTTGCGACTATGACCCCGAGGAAATAAAGAGAGGATATTCTGTATCTGCTGCCATGGCGCCTATGCTTTGGAGCGGTACTAAAATTAATATACTTGACACACCCGGTTTCTTTGATTTTGAAGGTGAGGTTCGCCAGTGCGTAAGAGCTGCCGATGCTGCCGTTATCGTTGTTGACGGTAAGGCGGGTATCGAGGTTGGTACGGAGTCTGCTTGGAATCTTGCTACTGAGGCCGGAATTCCCAAGGCGTTCTTTATCAACAGATTTGATGACGGCGAAGCAAGATTCTACCGTGTGTTCGGTCAGATAAGAGAGAAGTACGGTGTTACCGTATGTCCTATTCAGATTCCGATTATAGACGGTGATACCGTTATAGGATTTGCTAACCTTATAGATATGAAGGTTTACACCTTTGAAAAAGCAACGGGTGAATATTCAATCTCACCCATTCCCGAGAAGTTTACTGACATTTGCTCGGAGTATCACAATATGCTTCTTGAGGCTATCGCTCAGACGAGTGATGAGCTTATGGATAAATTCTTTAATGAAGAGCCTATTTCGAAAGAAGAATCGCTCGATGCTATTCATGAGGGTATTATCAGAGGTGAAATAGTTCCCGTATTCTGCGGCGCGGCTACAAAGAACTGGGGAATTAAAACTCTTCTTGATACTATCGCCAATTCCTTCCCGAGACCTACCGCGCGCGGAACAGAAAAGATTGTTGATGCTGACGGAAGCATTAAGGATATTGAGATCGGAGTTGAAAGCCCCGATACCTCCATCTTTATCTTCAAGACTGTCGCGGATCCCTTTGTGGGAAAGATGTCCTTCTTCAAGGTTATGAACGGTGAGCTTAAGAAGGATATGGTTCTTCGTAACACAACCAATGGCACGAGTGAAAAAATGGGTAAGATATTTATGATGCGCGGTAAGAAGCAGATAGATATCGATGAGTTTGCTTGCGGAGATATCGGTGTTGTCGCAAAGCTTAACGCTACAGGCACAAACGATACCTTGACAACTCTTGCGGAAAATGTAAAATACGCTCCCATATCCTTCCCGAAGCCTTATATGAGCATGGCTGTTGCTCCGGCTTCCAAGGGTGATGAGGATAAGATTTCCGGCGGTATCGCAAGAATTCTTGAAGAGGATCTTACCGTTAAATACGTAAATAATTCCGAAACCAAGCAGCTTGTCCTTTCCGGTCTCGGTGACATTCATCTTGATATAATCGTATCCAAGCTTAAGGCGAGATTTGGCGCTAACGTAACTCTTTCCAAGCCCAAGCTTGCGTACAGAGAGACCATAAAGGGAACTGCTGACGTTGAAGGAAAGCATAAGAAGCAGTCCGGTGGATCGGGTCAGTACGGTCACGTTAAGATCAGATTTGCTCCCGGTGAAGCTGAAGGACTTACGTTCACAGAGAGCGTATTCGGCGGTGCGGTTCCTAAGAACTTCTTCCCCGCGGTTGAAACGGGACTTAAGGAATGTATGCAGAAGGGTGTTCTTGCGGGATATCCCGTAGTTAACCTTGCGGCAGAGCTTTACGACGGTTCTTATCACGACGTTGACTCGAACGAAATTTCCTTCAAGCTTGCAGCTGCTATCGCATACCGTGAGGGACTTCCCAAGGCTAAGCCCGTGATTCTCGAGCCCGTTGGCGCTCTTAAGGTTTGCGTTCCCGATAATTACGTTGGTGACGTTATGGGCGATCTTCCCAAGCGTCGCGGCAGAGTACTCGGTATCGAGCCTGTTGAAGACGGCAGAGGAACTCAGGCGGTCATAGCTGAAGCTCCGATGGCTGAAATGGCAGATTACGTTATAGCACTTCGCGCTATGACTCAGGGACGCGGTAGATTCGATATGGAATTCGTTCGTTACGAAGAAGTTCCCGCTCCTATAGCAGAGAAGATCATAGCCGACTCTAAGAAGGAAGCGTAATAATATAAAAACAAGACTGCATTGATTTAGTCAGTGCAGCCTTGTTTTTAGCTGTATATTAAATTTGGCATTGATGACCGCATAACGCCAGATATGTTCGCAGGCGAACATATGCGAACCCAGCATCTTGCGATGCCGGGTCAGAACCCTCATTCTCTTCGACATAATAAAAATAACACCTCAAATTGAGGTGTTACGAGCGGCTTGAATTTGACATACGAAGTAAAAGAATGGGGTATGGCTATGCGGAATAAGCATTGTAAAAAAATGTTCCGCCGTATATTAAATTTGGCATTGATGACCGCATAACGCCAGATATGTTCGCAGGCGAACATATGCGAACCCAGCATCTTGCGATGCCGGGTCAGAACCCTCA
>SVUD01000039.1 GCA_015063445.1 Oscillospiraceae bacterium | reverse complement strand
CACCTAAGCCTGTTTGCGAGTTTTGTCAAAACGAGATTGGCACAGAAAAATTACCGATAGGATACACAACCGATAACAACAAATTATGGATTTGCGAAACTTGTTATAACGATTGCAAGGATGATTTTGAACTCAAATCTGCTAATTAAATAGACCAGCTTAACCCAATCAATTATTATGATCCGACGAGAACGGCAGGAGTATTAATTGCTTTAGGATATGGAGGAGTAGCGCTTCTAAAAGCGATAGCGGCTACAGTAGCAACTTTTGCGGCAATAATAGCAGCCGATATGGCCGGCGAAGCATTGGCAGAAGCTACTTCTAAGGATAAAGACAAAGATCCACCTCGTGGCGGAAAGGCACCATCCCCTAAAATTAGAATTTATATAAATTAGGAGAAAAATCTTGTCATACGAAATAAACAAACAAGCATTAAATTTATTAAATAAACAAGATTGGTTCAAAGCGCAGACTCTATTTTTTGAAAACGCAAAAAAGCATCCATCTTATCAAACATATAACAATTTGGGATATTATTTGATTTCTGAAGGGTTAACATGTAAAAACGGAAAAGTCAGAAACGCTTTAAATCTTGGGTTGAATTATTTGAAGAAATCAGCTAATATGAAAAAGACATTAGTCAATTGTTTCGCAACAATTGACGCAATAGATCATCTACTTAATATTAATAAAAAAAATAAAAACGAACTTTGTCAGTATGTCTGCGAATACTTAAAGGAAATGCTTTCGGTCGAGCATTCAGACAAGATTCACTATAATTATCTGCGTTTTTTATATATTTGGTCACCGGAAAACGATGAAATTGGAGATTCGATAAGAAATATCGTTAAAGATAATCCTTTTTCAGAAGCGGTTTCGTTATATTTTGAATTGGTACTAAGAAAAGGGATGATCAAAGAGGCGCTTGAAATTATAAGTAATTTTCCTCAATATCTCGATGAAATAGATTTACTGATGTTTTATACCAAATTTGAAATGTATGAGCAGGGGTATGTTTTGTGCGAAAAGGTCTTTAATTCATATAGTTTGAATGAATTTATCGTTTCTGCCATGATTCAATGCTGTATAGCTGTTGAAAATTTTGAATTAGCGAAAAAATATTCAGACGAATTCTTGAAAGTTGGTATCTCGAAGAGAAGGTCAAAACGGCGTTTTGAACCATTAATATCATCGACGAGCCGAAGAAAACAATATATTTCAGAATACAAAAACGTTCCGCCTGCTTTGAATCAATGTGCTTATTTCGGTTGTCCAATGCATAACACCGAATGGTGATATATTATTCGGATTCACTGCAAATGAAGCTCTGTTAAGGTGGGAAATAACACTCTTGCGTATGAATATACGTATACCGACGACGGACAAGTTCATACCTACTCGGATAACATTAACGGTTATACGTACGTATACAAATACGACAGAAGAAATCGACCGGTAGACGCATTACGTTATAACAACAGTGACTACGGCTACGATTTCTTAAAGAGCGTTCTGTAGACAAGCGTAACCGAACAAACAGCTTGCATTATTATCTGAAATGCGATTCTACCGAAGGAATATTTAATTATCCTTGGTATCAGGTTTTCAGTTATCAACAAGGCAGTGTTCTTGGAGCTATGAGCTTGGTAGCCGGAGATATTTCCGGTAGCGAAAATTTTGAATACGACCAATTTGGAAGATAAACAAACGGTAAGTCGTACATTTAGCGCAACCAAACAAAAAGGACTTAAAGCTGGTATAAAAGAATGCGCAAAAGCTTTTTCTTATTATGGAAAATCTACCGCAAGCTATTACCAACAATTCATGCATAAAATTCCTACGGATTTTTTATCATCAATGGGCTATACAGCCTTCACCTCGGATTTTATGAAAGGCGTTTATTCGAATGTTTTTGGGTATTTAGGAAGATAATTTATGAGGCTTAGAGATCAAATAATATTAATCTGCATACCAATCCCATTGTGTTTTATTTTTATTCGTTGTGTTTTTGCTACAATAAAAAGATACCAAATGAATAAAAGTGCACTGAAAAAACGAAAAAAAGATGAAACATTTATTCAATGGCTTGTGTATTCAAAGTTCAAGGAAGAAATACCTTTTCAATGGCGTTTGTTTTACTATATTGTTTCTATATTGCCTTTTTGTGCAATAATTAGCTGTGTGCTACTTTATTTTATTGATTCGGATATCTCTTTTAGCATAGGGAGAAAGATAGCTGTTGGAATGACACATTTTCAGGGTACATGGGTTACAATCGTGTCTTGGATGTTCCATAGCCGAGATAAATACAAAGGAGCTGGTGTATGCGCAAGGTGGATTCGTAAAAAACGCGGAATGAAACACAAAAAATAAAACATTGTACATTTTAAAAGAGGCAAAATGAAAATAATTGCTTACAAATTCGAAACAATTGACTAAATTTTGCCACTCGGAGCAATCAGCTTGCTCAAAATCCATTTATAAAAACGAAAAGGTGAAGATTCTGCGGTAAAAGCAGTTTCTCCACCTTTTTGTTTTGTTAAATTCTTAATGACTCTCATTTATTATCTTCTATCTTTTTTGCAAGAGATGCCTTCGGAACGTAGCCGACGGACATATCGAGATAGGTATTATTCTTAACGAACGCAACGAGAGGAATGCTCTCTACCTTGAAAATTCTTGCGATTTCGGGTTCGTTATCAACGTTTACCTTGCAGAACTTAACGTCGGGATACTCTGCCTCAAGCTCGGCAAGAACGGGGGCGAGCATACGGCAGGGGCCGCACCAATCCGCATAGAGATCTATAACGCAGAGCTTATCGGATTTTTCTATCTCTTTTTCAAAATTTTCTTTGGTTATTATTATCATTTTTCGTCTCCTTTGCTTTTTTCCTCTATCCGAGTGTTCGGAGTGAATTTATCGGATTTTGAGGAGTTGTTTTTTACAACTCTATTTTACCACTAATAAGTTAAATTTTCCATACTTTTTCTTTTATTTTTCGAAAAATTTACAATTTTGTATAGATTTTTAAGCTCCAAAGGGATATCATTATGTAGATCAAAACGCAAATTACAGAGGTGAAATATGCAAGGTTACAGAAAACAGATAGAGGTAGACGTGCACGACGTTGATTTTAACGGAGTTTGCCGTGTTTCCTCTCTTATGAAATACATTCAGTCCACAGCGCAGATGCAGCTCACTGAAAACGGTATGTCCTACGATCAGCTAAGGGATATGAACAGAGCCTTTATTATAAGCAAGATCAGGCTTGAATTCACTGCCCCCGTCTATACCTATGACAGACTTGAAGCAGAAACCTTCCCTTGCGTCAGCCGCGGATACAGCTTTATCCGTTGCTACGGACTCTACAAAAACGGTGAGCCGATAGGAAGAGCTATTTCGGTATGGGCGCTTATTGATACCGAAAATCGCTCTTTGGTTAAAGTTGGGGACTTTGATTTAAATCTCGCAACGCACGAGCCCTGGGATATGCACCTCGGACGTATCAATATGCCCTCGGCTATGACTAAGGTCGGCGAATACGTTGTCGCTTACGCTGATCTTGACAGAAACAAGCACATTAACAACACAAAATACGCAGACATCTTCTCTTCGTTTATTTCGCTCGATAAAAAGAGGATAGACTGCATCACGATAAGCTACGTTAATGAAGCAAAATTCCGTGAAAAGCTTGACGTTTTCGTTGAAAAAAGCGGCGATCTTTACTACGTAAGAACCGTTCGTGAGGACGGAAAGGTCAACGCTGAGGCTGAAATACACGTTACAAGCTTATGACATTGTAAATATTGCTTTTCGTCTGCCAAATTGCACGGTTATTAATAAATTTGATATTTATCCTGCGGTAAGTCTGCCTTTTAAAACAGATTTACCGCTTTTTCTATATGCTTTTTTGGAGTATTCTTCATATTTAAAAGAGGTAATTTATACCTCTTGCCAATTTGTGCAATAGAGCGAAATTTGCGATATCTTTTCACAGAAAAATCGACCTGTTTTTTAACGACATTCGAGCTGTGAAGGTGCTAAAATATATATAACAAAATTTTAAGGAGCAAACAATGAAAAAGCACGACGGTAAACAGGAAATAATCAAGGACGTAACGAAAATCGATAACGGTATCATCTACAGATACATACTCAGCTCAAGAAGCTCAAGAAAGGTTGCGAGCTTTCAGCTTCCGCTATACTCGGTAGAGGTTATTATGACGAAGGACGGAGAGGTTACGAGAAGCTCGGTTGATGACGTTTTCGCAGACGTTGGAAAGGCTCTTTCCTTCTACGAATACGTATCTAAAAACCTCGCAACGCCGATAGACCTTGCGTATGCGCTTGAGGATAAGGTGGAGATTTAAAAGAGGATAGGTCTTTCTCCGTGTCAATACCGAAAATAAAAAGAGGATAGGTCTTGCGCTATGGCAAGGTCGATCCTCTTCTTAACGTTATTCTTTTTATTATATTTCGGTTATCCGTATCAGCCGTTTTTCTTTTTACCGGGAAAGAGGGCGTGATATACCTTAGCAACGGCTCTGCGGAAAAGATTGAAAACAAAGCGAACGGGATAAATGAAATTCCATACCCGAGAATACACCTTGAACGACCTATCGTTTACGCTGCCGTGCTTCCCTTTTCTCTTGAATGAGGTAAGCCGGGCAATTATTTTTGAAAAAGGAATATATTCCTTCCTAAAGGTATTATCACCTCTGATGATAAAGACCTTTTTTTCTTCGTCAATACCTATTATGCGGTGGAGAATATACTTCTCACCTATGCGATATAAGACTACGTCGTATTTCCGGGGACGCTCGGCACATTTTTCCAAAATCACCATATCTCTATGAGTTTTGAAAAGAGGCCGCATGCTTCTTCCAACCGTTACAGACGGATAAACTCCGTCTTTTTCTATTATATCCTCAATTCTGACGTCTCCGCTCGAAATAACGCCTTCCATTACTCGAGTATTCCGTTCTTGTCAAGATTTGCAATAAAGCCTTCTATATCTTTAAGAGCTATTTCTGCCGAAATATCATACTCAGATGTCATTTGCTCTACCATTTTTTCCTTCGTTGTATCGCCTGAGGCAAGCATATTCCATATAAACGCGCCCGTTTCATTAAGACGGACGAAACCCGAAAATTCCTTTGCAAGCTTTCCCGTAGCGCAGCAAAGATAACTATCTCCTACCTTTTCAAGCACAAAACCCTTTTTAATTCTCATAAAAGCCTCCGAAAAACCTTTATCACCAACTGAAGTTGATTTCGTTACCTCATAATTATATCATAAAGGTTTCCCTTTTTCAAGTGGATTTGGCTTTTATTGTATTTTTTTGTTTTTTATGCGAGCTTGCCTACCAATATGCCCAATTTCAGAAAAGCTCGCCCGCGTACGAGGGAGCGAAAAGCTCGCTCTCTATTTTCATAAGGCGGTTATATTTTTCCACTCTCTCGCTTCTTGCGGGAGCGCCCGTTTTTATAAGCTCGGTGCCAAAGGCTACTGAGAGGTCCGCTATAAAGGTATCAGCGGTTTCTCCGCTTCTGTGCGACATTACGGTTTTATATCCGTTTGCCTTTGCGTAATCCACGGTTTCTCTTACCTCGGAAAGCGTTCCTATCTGATTAGGCTTTATAAGAATTGCGTTCGCAATTTTTTGAGTTTTGCCGATAATAAGACGCTTTTTATTGGTAACAAACAAATCGTCGCCAACGAGGAGAGTATCATCCTTCATTCTTTCGGTAAGTGTTTGCCAGCCCTCGACGTCATCCTCTCCCATTCCGTCCTCAATAGACAAAATTGGGTATTCACGCCTTAGACTGTCAAGCATTTCGCAAAGCTCGGAATGTGTAAAGCTTCTTTTAGATTTTGGCATAGTATAGCATTTTTTGTCACTGTCGTACCACTCGCTCGCAGCCACGTCAAGCGCAAGTGAAACGTCGCTTCCGGGCTTTAGCCCCGCTCTCTCGACAGATTTGAGTATAAGCTCTATGACTTCCCTTTCATTTTCAAGGCTCGGCGCAAAGCCGCCCTCGTCTCCAACGGCAACGCTATGACCCGTATCAGCAAGAAGCTTCTTCAGGTGGAAGTATATTTCAGCGCCCATTCGCACCGCCTCGGTAATATTTTCAGCCCCGTGCGGCACTATCATAAATTCTTGTATATCAATGCTGTTATTGGCGTGCGCTCCGCCGTTTAATATATTCATCATAGGAATAGGAAGCGTATTTTTTAGCATTCCGCCAAGATAACGGTAGAGCGGAAGCCTTGCGTGAGCCGCAGCAGCTCTGGCAACTGCCAGAGAAACCGAAAGAATTGCGTTCGCTCCGAGATTCGACTTATTTTTCGTACCGTCAAGTGTTATCATAATAGAGTCGGCTCTCTCCTGGTCAAAGGCGCTGACGCCTATGAGCGAGGGCGCTATCTTACTCTTTACAGAGTCGACCGCTCCGAGAACGCCCTTTCCGTGCATTCTCTCTTCCCTGTCTCTTAGCTCCTTTGCCTCATGAAAGCCTGTGGACGCTCCCGACGGAACGCTCGCCACACCAATCGCTCCGGACTCAAGAATTACGCTTGCCTCAACAGTCGGCGTACCTCTTGAATCGAGAATTTCCCTCGCGGTTATTTCTTTGATTTCAGAATTAAAATTCATTTTTCCCTCCTGCAAATAAAACCGAATTTTAGTGTCTTAAGTCAAATTTTGTCCTATTTAAACTATTGCCTGTTTTTAACAAAAAAATTCATATCCGCATAAAATACACTAAATAAATTTCAAAAAAATGAAAAGGAGCAAGTATGCAGTTACATTCGGTTAAAAAAGACGAAACGCTATACGCCATAGCAAGAAAGCATTCCATTCCCGCAACAAAGATTCTCGCAGACAACGACCTTGCGGGTGACAGACTGACGAGCGGTGACGAGCTTGTTATAATCAAGCCTACAAAAACGATTACGGTTAAGGGCGGAGATACGCTCGACTCGATATCAAAGCGGTTCGACGTAAGAAAAAGCTCGATAATCCGTGATAATCCATCGCTTTTCGGCAAGGAAAAGCTTCGACCCGGGCAAATTCTCACAGTTAAGCAGGATGAGGTAAAAATAGGCGCCGGCTCGATATTAGGGTATGCCGAAAAGGGATTACGAAGAGAAAAGTTTTCAAAATCACTGCCATACATAACATATCTTACTATTTCTATGGGAATTATTAAAGGGGACAGCGTCACGGAAAGCTTTTTGCCGAATGACCTGAGGCTCAATGCGGTGGAGAGCGGAAAAATAGTGCTTCTCGGAATAAGAGATGAAAGCTCGGGCGAGTTTTTATCCTCGAAGGAAAGCTATAGAAAAATTATAGACGCCACAGTAAGACTTGCCGAGGAGCGAGGATTTATGGGAATTTCCATTTCAGCCCGTGAGGCTTCGGGGCTATATCCAGACGCTTATTGCGAATTTCTCTTCGAGTTAAGAAAACGTCTATTCGGCTGCAATATGATACTCTTTACCGAGCTTTTCGAAAACACGCTTCCGGAAGCCTCCGAGATATGTGACGGAGCGGCTTTAAATCTCGAACTCACCCCGCTTGACGACGCTATAAAAGCTATGAAATCCTTTTCCGAGAAGGCGGAAAGCTCGAAGGTCTTCGTAAAGGCGGTCACTCGCTTCACGTCGAGGGATTTGAGCCTCTCCGTAGATGATATAAAGGAGCTTTGCTACCGCTCGGGAAAGGAGCTTATAACGGACGAAAAAAGCCTGATATCACGCTTTGATTACGTGCGCTATAAAATAGGAAAAGGAGAAGAAATTCCAATTTTCTTCCCCTCGCTCAGATATATAAAAGCCAAGCTCGAGGCTTTATGCGAGCTTGGCTTTATGGGTATCGGATGTGATATCGATACCGTTCCTTTATCCAATTTAACTATGTTTAATTCTATGTTTGCAAGAGCGGATTATTCGCTTGCTTAATTTTCCACGGTCGTAAGCTTTAGCAAAAGTCTGTTTTAAAACGCTTCTTAAGTAATAAGGTCACGGACTCTGAGCTTAACTCCGCACTCGTTTGCGATTTCTCTACACTTCTCTATTTCTTCTGATGTTAAACTCTCTTTCACAACGGAAAATATCGTATTTTGAACATATTTATTTACATTTTTAGCAAATTCGATGATTTTTTCAAGCACGATTTCGCCGTAAACAGAATGGCAAATCTCCTGATATCTTTCCTTTGTTGGAGCATTGAGACTTATCGAAACAGTGTCAAAGGCGTCCTTATACAAAGGAGCTGAATCACGACCTAAGATGAGGTCGGACTGACCGTTCGTATTGATTCTGATTTTGATATTCGGGTGTTTTTCTTTGATTTTGAGAGCGACGCCGCGAACTACGTCAAGCCTTACCGACGGCTCACCGTAGCCGCAGAAAACAACCTCGGGAATACTATCTAAATCGTGGCTGAAAACGGACGCTAAAATCTCTTCTTCGGTAGGCTCACGCTCGAGCCAAAGGCTCTCCGAGCCGTACGCTCCGTCTCCGTTATTTCTTATACAAAAATCGCACCTGTTCGTGCATCTGTTCGTCACGTTGATATAAAGTCCGCCGTCTACCGTATAGGTAACCGTCATAGCGCGGACTTTTTTATTTTCCGCATTTTTCATATCTTAAAAATTCTCCTTGCGTTCGCCTCGGTTATTTCTGCCATTTCCTCCTCGGAAATTCCCTTTATTTCCGCAAGTGCTCGGTTAGTATATTTGAGATTTCCGGAGTGATTGAGCGTTCCTCTTTTCGGGTGGGGCGCAAGATAGGGCGCATCTGTTTCTATGAGAAGTCGCTCAAGCGGAACTGCCGCGGCGGCTTCCTTTGGTTTTCTTGCGTTTTTAAAGGTAACCGTACCCGAAAACGATACGGTATATCCGAGCTTTACAAGCTCACACGCCATTTCGGCAGAGCCGGAAAAGCTATGCAGAATTCCCTTTACGTTTGGAAATTCCCTTATAACCGTCATAACATCCTCGTGAGAATCTCTGTCGTGTATAACAACGGGAAGCGAAAGCTCATCTGCTATTTTCATCTGACGGCGGAAAAGAGCCATCTGCATTTCTTTATCCGTTTCGGGATAGTGATAATCGAGACCTATTTCACCGAGCGCGACGCATTTGCTCTCTTTATCCTTAATCATTTCGACTATTTCTTCAAGAGCGGTATCAAAATCGTCTATAAATCTTGCGTCCGACGGATGAATTCCGAGGGCAGTATACATATTTTCGTGCTTTTTAGCTTGCTCTACAGCAGCTCTGCAGGTTTCGGGGGCAGTTCCCACGTTTATGATATACGAGACGTTTTCCATATTATTCGAAGAGAGGAGCGCTTCGGCTCCTCCCTCGTATTCCTCCGAAAAACGCTCGTCGTAATAGTGCGAGTGTGAATCAAAGTATTTCATATATATTTTACCGTTTTACTTGTGGCTCAAAGCCTTAATTAATGAATTCTGTCTCCGTTCTTTGCGGAAGAATCAAGAAATACTACCTTTACGTCCTCTTCGCCCGAGGCGAGTATCATTCCGTTTGACTCAACTCCGCAAAGCTTAGCGGGTCTAAGATTGCATACGAGCGCAACCTTTTTACCTACAAGCTCATCGGGGGTATAGAACTTAGCTATTCCCGAAACTACCTGACGCTTCTCAAAGCCGAGGTCAACCTGAAGCTTCAAGAGCTTTTTAGCCTTTGGAACAGGCTCGCAAGCAAGAATTTCAGCAACACGAAGCTCTACCTTACCAAAGTCCTCAATTCCTATCTCAGCCTCACGCTCGGGCATTTCTACGGGAGCGTTTGCCGCCTCCCACGCGGCACGCTTTGCCTCAATTTCCTCGAAAAGCTTCTTCTCATCCACTCTCGCAAAGAGGGTTGAAGCCTCTCCGAGAGGCTTGCCGGCTTCAAGAGCACCGAAATCAGCAACGGTGGAATAATCCTTCTTATCCGTTCCGAGCTGAGAGAAAATTCTCTCTGCGGTTGCGGGGATATAGGGGGTAAGAACAACTGCCGCAATTCTTACAGTTTCAAGAAGATTGTATATTACGGTCGCAAGACGGGGCTTGTCTGCCTCGTTTTTAGCAAGAATCCAAGGCGTTGTTTCGTCAATATACTTATTAGCGCGTCTGAGAGCCGTGAACAGCTCGTCAAGAGAGTCGGCAACGTGGTACGAAGCCATAAGCTCACGAGCCTTATTAACAGCCTCAAGCATAGTGTTCTTAAGGTCACGGTCAAGCTCTGTTTCCTCGGTGGGAGCGGGTACTATGCCGTCAAAGTACTTCTTCGTCATAGCGTGAGTACGGCTGACGAGGTTACCGAGATTATTCGCAAGGTCGTTGTTATATCTGGTTACAACGTTCTCATAGGTTATAGTGCCGTCTGCGTTATAGGGCATCTCGGAGAGCGCATAGTAGCGTACACCGTCAACCGAGAAATACTCCGCAAGCTCATCGGCATAGATTACGTTACCCTTGGATTTTGACATCTTGTCGTTACCCGAATTAAACCAGGGGTGACCGAATACCTTCTTGGGAAGAGGCAGGTCGAGAGCCATAAGGAAAATAGGCCAATAAATAGTATGGAATCTGAGGATATCCTTACCTATAATATGAACGTCGGCAGGCCAATATTTCTTGAATTTCTCGCTCTGCTCCTCGAAGCTCTTATCGGGGTCGTAGCCGAGAGCGGTTATATAGTTTGTAAGCGCATCGAGCCATACGTATACGACGTGCTTTTTATCAAAATCAACGGGAATTCCCCAGCTGAACGAGGTACGTGAAACGCAAAGGTCCTGAAGTCCTGCCTTGAGGAAGTTATTTACCATTTCTTTTTTACGGCTTTCGGGTTCAATAAACTCGGGATGCTCTTCAATATGCTTCATAAGTCTATCGGCATATTTCGACATCTTGAAGAAGTAAGCCTCCTCCTGAGCCTTGGCAACAGGTCTGCCGCAATCGGGACACTTTCCGCCCTCAGCCTGAGTATTCGTGAAGAAGGATTCACAGGGGGTACAGTACCAGCCCTCGTAATGACCGAGATAGATATCGCCCTTGTCGTAGAACTTCTTGAAGATCTTAGCAACAGCACTCTCGTGGTAATCGTCTGTCGTTCTTATAAAGTAGTCGTAGCTTGTATCCATAGCATCCCAGATACCCTTGATCTCGGCTGCTACTCCGTCAACGTACGCCTTCGGCGTAATACCTGCCTCCTTGGCTATATCCTCAATCTTCTGACCGTGCTCGTCGGTACCTGTGCAAAGGAATACGTCCTTTCCCATCTGACGCTGGAAACGAGCGAATGCGTCTGCCATAATGATCTCATACGTGTTTCCGAAGTGAGGCTTACGCGAAGCGTATGCAATTGCTGTTGTTAAATAAAATTTCTCCATTTTTACCTCCGTGGCATTATGGGCTGTACGTGACGAATGAGCCACCGCTTTCATAACGCGCGAAATATTTCATTTTAATATTGTATCACACATTTTAAAATATTTCAATATTTCGGGAAAATATTTTTATTTGCGAATTGTTTAGCATATTTTCAAACGTAAACGTATTGTATTTTTTATGTTTTTGTGATATAATTGTATTGATAAGTGCAAAAGGAGGGTGGCACAATGAATAAAAACGCAATTCTCAGTAGTGTTGGCGAGTACACAACGTTTACTTTTGGAGGCCGCACTCTGACTTTTATGACCAGCAAAAATCTCGAAAAATACACTCAAATAAAAGAATGGGATAACGGATATATTGTAGTTATGGCAAAATACAAATCCGGAAACGAGGACGAGGACTACATTGATTTGTTGCCAATTCTCGAAAATCTTTATATGGATGCGGAAGCATTCTTAAAACCTATCGAGGGAGTTGAAATTCAATATGCCTGAAAACGAACTTATAAACGTAGCAAATAACGCAGAAATGATAGTTAACGGTTATGCTTTCACGAAAAAGAACGGCGGATATTCCGTTTTAAATCTTGCAAATCCTGACAAAGCAATGTTTCTATCGACTGATGGAAAAATGCTCGAAACCAATATGGAACCGATTGAGCAAGCATTGGTGTTAAGTTACTACAAAAAGAACCGTATTCTTTTGGAGGACGATAATGCCTAAATATTATCAGTATCAAATTGCCGGTTATTATCTTTATTACACATCGCACTGCATTATCGAATGTATGCACGTTCACGCAAGTGATAGGAAATTAACCGAGGGCGGTTCGGCAAAGTTTTTCGTTAACAGCGACGGAAGTACTGTACTGCAAAACAGAGGTGTATTATCCGATCGTGAGATAAATAAGATACAGCAATTTATCAAAATAAACTATCTCGAAATGTTTGAAAAATGGAGTTCTGACAGTAATAACGGTTTTTATGACCAAAAATAATTTCGAGAATAGTTACAATATCAAATTTTAAAGAGCGTAACCGCATTAAATTCGGATACGCTTTTATTTTGTCGCTTCGATTAAAAACGACACCGCAAACTCGCAGCCCTTTGAGAATGCTCTTTTTGCAAGAATGCTATTCATTTCAAAGATCGTATCGGTATAAGCCTCGAGAAGCTCGCTCGCTTCCTTTGTCAGTAAAGAAGTTAATTTTTCGTACCTCTTTGCAGATGCCTCAAGAAGCTTTCTTTCCTCTTCCGTATCTATCCGTGAGCATTCGTCGGAAAGATAATCGTTCCATAGTTTTTCAGTTGTTTTTTCATTATATATCACCTCAAAATTGCATTTAAACGAATTCATAGTATCGTTATAGCATTCATTTGAATGCTTGTAAAGCGTTTTTTTGAATGCAGTGATATAATGTATTCAAACACACAGTTTTGAATAGGAGATAATAAATGTACGTCTATCAGAGGCTTAAGGATATCAGAGAGGATGCGGACAAAAAGCAAGAGGACATCGCTGCTATTTTAAATATCACAAGACAACAATACCAGCTTTACGAAAGCGGAAAACGTGAAATGCCGATGCATCATTTTATCACATTAGCAAGATACTACAACGTTTCCCTCGATTATCTCTCGGGGCTTATTGATACTCCCGAGAAGCTTTTTAAGTAATTTTTTAAAATCAGTTTAAATCGGCTAAGGCAAACATATATAATTAAAAAGCGGGCACGCAAGACTTTAAAAATCTTGTATGTCCGCTTTTTTCACTGTTTAACCTCGTTTGCGAAAGCGCAATTCACAGTGCGGTCAAATTACGCGCAAAAGCGCAACTCATTATCCTTTATTCTTCATATATTCAACGAGCTTGTCGGGGAAATTGACCGTCATGCCGCCGTTTACACCTATTTCAACGGCTTTTTTCATAATTTCCGTATCCGAGATGCCCCACGCTCTGCACTCAAATCCGTTTTTATAAAGCTCCTCTAAATGCTCGGGCTTTATATCGGCTGCCTTGGGACAAGCCTGAATGGCGTTTATCGCTTGAAGCTTTTCTACCGTTTTTGCGGTATGACCTACGTAAAGCCAGCCGAGCTTTACGTCCTTATCGTAGGCTCTCGCTTCCTCGAGTGCATCGTAATAGAACGAGGTTATAATGCTCTTTTCGTATGCGCCGTATTTTTTGAGCATTTCTATAACTTTACCGGCAATACCTCTAACTTTAAGCTCTATAGCAAGAGTGAGGTCACGCCACGCAAAGTATTTGAGAAAGTCCTCAAATGTGACGAGGCAATCCTCTCTGCCGTATTTTGCGTTTTTCACTCTTGCCGCGCGAAGCTCATCGTATGTATAATCGGCAACAGTTCCGATAAATCCCGTTTTTTCGGTCATCGTGTCATCATGATATATCATAAGAACGCCGTCCTTTGATATCTGAACGTCCGTCTCAATTCCGTTAGCGCCCATATCAACGCCTGCCGCAAACGAGCTCATCGTATTCTCGGGATAATATTCACTTGCTCCTCTGTGAGCGTATATTACAAACATATTATTTCTCCTTAAGTTTAAGCTTTGCTTAACAGTCGAATTTAGCCTTCTTCAAAAACCTTTTTGTACTTACGCACGATGGGTGTTTTGAGAATGCCCATTGGTCTCGTATTGTATTCATACGACCACTCAAAGCCCTGGCTTCTCCAGAATATCGGCCCCATATACGCTCCCTTTTTATCTACGCCGAGGTGGTGAAGCGCAGAGAAGGTATTGTATCGGTTTCCAAAGAGGGTGTAGCTCACCTTGTGGACTCCCTTATGGAGCGGTTCCGTTACCAATCTGAAGGGCGATTTCCATATATATCCCATAGGCTTTCCGTCAACGTCAACTCTTACGAGAGCGCCTCTGTAATAGGATATCTCGAATTCTACAGAGCTATCCTCGTCAAGCTCAAATTCGCTGTCGTATACAACGTTTGCGCTGTAAAAGGCGAGATTTTGCCTTGTAATATCACCGTACGCAAGGTCCTCGGGGCGCTCTGTTATAAACGCTTCCCTGCCTCTGTAGCTCACACCGAAGTCTCCGAGAACAAAGCAGTTCTCAACGTCGGTTCTCACACCGAAGGGCATAGTTACCTCAAGCGTATTCTCCCCCTTGAGTATCTTGGGAAGAGCGCATTTATGTATTTCTCTGTCAACGTAGCTGCCCGTTGGCGTATTATCAACCTGTGTTCCGTTGAAGCTTACATAGGATTTTTCAAGATTTTCAAGAGCCAATTCCGCTCCGTTATACTCAATTTCCGAATTGAAGGTAAATTTGAGATATATTTCGTTTTTCTCGCTCTCGCCCGCTACTGCCCAGGGCTGAACCGCCTTTGCGCCCTTAAGAGTGAGTCCGAGAGTTTTTCTTACCGCCTCGTCAATGCGGAGAATCTCTTCTTTAGCGTGAAGCTTTCCGCCGTCGAGACTCCACTCTGCCATATCAAGAAGCAAAACGTTAGGCTCTGTGAGTCTGTATTTCACAACTGAGGGAGAATATATATCCTTTCTCTCCGCAGTGAAGCGAGGAAGCGTGCACGAGTTCTCACTCGTTATAGGCTTCAGACGTATAAGAAGACTGTCGCAATCGAAGATTTCAGCCTTGATTCTTGTTTTTCCGTTTTTGGCAATATAGGTCATTGGCGATTTTTCCGCCTTGACAGTGTCGTAAAGCACGGGCTCGTAGAGTCCGGAAACGCAAATCTCAAGCTCCGTCTTTGAAGGCAGGTGCAAAAGCTCCGGGTTATCCGCAGGGCAGATAAAGAGCCAATCGCAGTCGTTGTCTCTTCTTCTCGTATAAATAACGTTACTTGCGAGAGCGCCCGTTGCCAACCGCAGTGTTACGTCTCTTTCATTTTCAAGAGCCTTATAGATATCACATTTGGTGTGCGGAATAACCGAGCTTGCAAGAGAGACAAGCTTCTCCGCCTCTGCTGAGGGCTTTGCAAGGCTCATAGAGGGCTTTTTGCCAGAAATGATGATTTTTCCGCCATCAAGAGCGAATTTTTCAAGCGCTTTTATCGTATTAGGTCTTAAATTCTCACAGTTATCGAGAAGAATAACGTCGTACTGCATCTCGCCCACAGTTAAGGGACAGGTGGGATTTTTGCAAAGGTCCTCAAGAAGAGACTCAGCTATGTAATCAAAGTTTACAGAGCCTGTGAGAAGCCAATTGCAAGTCTCGAGGAACTGATTGTTAAGCTCCTCGCACTCCATATAGGTCTCAGCCTCAGAAGCATAGTGCATAAAGAAGCTTTCGATAGGATGAAGCACGGCAACGTGAGAAACCGCATTACCTCTTGTGAGGGCGGTATTTACTCTTGCGAAGTGGTCCTCGACTATTTTATATTCCTTATACCACGGAGACTGATAATATATACAAGCGGGATAATCACGCTTTCCCTCGCCCTTCATAGTCTGCCACGCAAGATGAGGGACTCTTACAGTAACGCCGAGACAAGCCTGCCAGTCGCCCTGCAGCTTATGTCCTCTGAAATCGTAATCCCAGCCCGTTACACCGTAAAGCTCGGACATCATTCCCGCTCTGCCCATCTGACGAACTACGGATTCGCACTGCTTTGCGGTTGCGAAAAGGCGTCTGTCACGGAGAACGTCAATTCCGGGAAGCTGCATATTCTTATAGCTTCTCATCGGATCGAATGACCATTTTGCCTCGTCAAGAAGATTATCCTCGCACATCATATGGCCTGTGAGCATTATGCCGTTTTCACCGCACCACGCTCCGAGATTGTCAAGAAATGCCTCGGAAAATCGCTCGGAAAGGTGTCTATAGTAGAAGTAACGGGGCGATCTGTCGCTTTCGTCCTCGCACTTGAAGTATATCTCGGGCAGTCTTTCTGTTATATCGAAGCCGTATGCCTTTTGGAAGGTCTCGGGAAAATCCCAAGTCCAAGCAATATTTGCGCCTCGTTTATCGTGACCGCTTTTTATAGTATTGCAGGGGTTGACCTGCGGCTCATCTGTGAAAATGGCGGGAACGATGCTGCCGAATTTATCCCCTATCTCACGCTTGAACGCCTCGTAGGTTATTTCTTTAAAATCGTCGATTGCGCTCTTTGAAAGCGCATCAACGTAGGACTGATAATTATATCTCGGCTCTCCGCCTCTTGCCGTGACGCAGTAGAAATAAGCCTTGTTTTCACACTCCGCATCCTCGCTTACACGTTCGTATGATGTGAGAATTCCGTTTTCGTTTACGTTAAGAGAAAACGCGGCAAGAAAAACAGGCGCTCCCGTTTCAACGGCATCCTGCCATTTCCGAACAGCGTTATCGCGCTTTTTATACGTCAGGGCAAGAGCCTTGACTCTGTTTTTTATCTTTTTGGTTACGAATCCGCCCGCAGCACCCGACGGCCATCTGTCCTCGTCGTAAAGCCATGCGAGCATTTCGTTCTCCTCTGCTCTCTCGGTACAAGCTCTTACAGCCTTGAAGAAATCTTCTCCGAGATATTCGGTTTCAAGTCCTTGACGGACGTGCATATGAAATCCGCCGAAGCCCATTTCACGAAACAGATCTACCTGGTCTCTTAAAACCTCGGGATCAAGCTTACTGTTCCAAGCCCAGAAGGGCGCTCCTCGGAATTCGCTCGTCGGGTTCTTGAAAAGCTCCTCGGAAAATTCCTTCTTATTCCATTTATCGTAAAGCATAGCTACCTCCGATGTTTATAATTCAGTTTAAATTATAGCATAACAATATTTTTCATTCAAGGCTTTATTTTAATAAAATAACAGACTTGTTTTATCCTTGATTATCCGTCTTGGATTTAATGCTTAATTTAAGACTCTTGCAAAAAGAAACAGAAAAACAAAAAAATATCAAACAAAGTTTCAAAAAGTACTTGCAAAACGCAAAAATATGTGATACAATAGAAAAGCTGATTTGAAAACATTCTCATTTTTAATTTGTGCGCTGAGAATGAAATAAAAATGTATACGGTTTGCATCTCGGAGGTATTTCGCCTTGGCGAATATATCCGCACCTTGCGTTTACAAGCGAGCTTGACACGCTTTGGTGGGATATGCGAAGCGGTGGGCTGACTCGAAAGAAACTCGGTTTCGTCACTATTTCGCATCTGCAATTCCTTGTAAACTCTCACTTTTTTGGAATTTTAAGTGAGGATTTTTTGAAGGCTGGTAGAC
>SVUD01000038.1 GCA_015063445.1 Oscillospiraceae bacterium | reverse complement strand
CGATGTTGTGTTCGTCAAGTCATAGCGGAAGGAAAAATCGGGACGAGCTTCAATATGAACTAACGAATCAATGATTTCATCAGTGGTATTCTCCAAAGGAGGTGTAGTCGTTTCCTCTGCAGGAGGTGTGGTTGTCTCCACGGTGGGAGTCGTATTCTCTGTTTCGGGAAGATTAGAAACATTGTCAGTACATCCCGTAAAACATATTCCCATACACACCACAATAAAAATACAGATAATAAATGATGTTAATCTTTTCATTATGTGTTGTCTCCATTCATTAATATTTATTGTAACAAACTAATTGAAGCAAAAACGGAAGCGACACTTTTGGACAGCTTCCGTTTGATAGGTAGTTATTTTCCCTACGTTGGCATTATCCAAATCAGGTTTTCGGTCGAAGGTCGTACCTTCCTCTCAGCCTGTACACAAGCTCCCGTTGATAAACTCACCTATAATATACACTTATTAGCTTGAAAATGCAATACATTTTCATAAAAATTTACAAAATCAAATTTATCAATTAGTTAGATTATACCATAAAAACGGCAAAAAGCAAATAGGACGTCGGAAGAAAATGAAATCACCTACGGTGATGAAATCCGCAAAGACGGATGAAATCTTCACTACGTTCAGATGAAATCCGAGGACGAGCCTCGGGTGATATGAAATCTGCCACTACAACCCGACAGAGTCGGATATCATCGCAATAGTGATTTCATCCACGTAAGCGGATTTATTCTGCCACAGACAGATTTCATTGCACCTCAGTTCATCCAAGAGATAACAAAAAGCACTCCGCGCGATGCGAAGTGCTTTTTGAAGTTTCGACCAAAGGTCGAAATTATCTCTTCGAGAACTGAGGTGCACGACGAGCAGCCTTGAGTCCGTACTTCTTTCTTTCCTTCATACGGGTAGCGAGGCAAAAACAACTGAGAGTTGTTTTTGGCGAAGTGAAACCGCCCAGAGCAAGGAGCAGAAGAAGGGCTTTATGCCCGACACGCTGCGACTATGCGGAGGTGGAGGGCCCGAGGATGAAGAAAAGGCTTCGAAAACCGAAGCCTTTTGTAAGATATAATAATTATCTCTTCGAGAACTGAGGTGCACGACGAGCAGCCTTGAGTCCGTACTTCTTTCTTTCCTTCATACGAGGGTCACGAGTAAGGAATCCGGCCTTCTTGAGAAGGGGCTTGTAAGCCTCGTCAGCAACGAGGAGTGCACGAGCAACGCCGTGACGGATAGCGCCTGCCTGACCGGAGAAGCCGCCGCCGCAAACGTTTGCAACGATATCGAACTTACCAACAGTTTCGGTTACACCGAAGGGCTGGTTAACGATGAGCTTGAGAGTTTCAAGACCGAAATAGTTGTCAATATCTCTTCCGTTGATGGTAACGTTACCGGTACCGGGATAAAGACGAACTCTTGCAACAGACTTCTTTCTTCTGCCTGTGCCGTAGAAATAAGGTTTAGCACTTGTATACATTGTTCATTAACCTCCCTATTAGTCAAGTACGATGGGCTGCTGAGCTGCCTGCTTGTGTTCAGCGTCTTTGTAAACGTGAAGACGAGTGAAGGCCTTAGCGCCGAGAGTGTTGTGGGGAAGCATACCCTTTACAGCAAGCTCCATTGCCATCTCGGGACGAGTAGCCATAAGAGTCTTGTACTGTACTTCCTTGAGTCCTCCGATGTAACCGGAGTGGTGACGGTAGTACTTCTGCTCAAGCTTCTTACCTGTAAGAACAGCCTTAGAAGCGTTTACGATGATAACGTACTCACCGCAGTCTGCGTGAGGTGTGAACTCAGGTCTGTGCTTGCCGCGAAGAATGTTAGCAGCCTTAACAGCGGTCTTACCGAGAGGCTTGCCTGCAGCATCAATAACATACCATTTGCGTTCAATGGTTTCTGCTTTTGCCATAAATGTGGACATTTTTGAATCCTCCTATTGTTTGTTTGGGAGCAAATAAGCTCCATCCTTTTTTCAAAGCCTTGCTATTATAACATAAAGAATAAAGCTTGTCAACCCCTTTTTGAAAACTTTTTTGACTCAAAATGATTTAGAAATAACAAAGCTCTCGTTTTCTCTCATTTTCTCTCATTTTCTCTCGTTTTCTAATTTGCCATCAATAAAAAATTTTTTGAAAATTTTACGCAAATTGCACAAAATATGAGAAAAAACTGAAATCTACCATAAATTATATAGAGCGCGCGGTGATCCTTAATAGCTTACGCACGCAATAAGTTGAACGAATAAAAGCCATTAACTGCAAAAGCATAAAAAACAAGCAGATACTCTTCATATCTGCTTGTGAACGCTTTTATATTCATCATAATAGCGATAATAGGGGCAGGATTGCTTCAAGCCGAGAAAATCGACTCTCTCATCCTCGTCAAGAGAAAGGGAGCAGGAGTAAGTACCGTCGTAATCATCCTCCTGATAAAATTCGCAGCTCTCGCAGTTAGACTGCCTTTTGATTCCATACTTTGAAAAATCCATAATTATCCTCATAGAGTCAAAAAAGATAGAAATAACGCTCGAATGTACCGTGATGGGTAAAACTTTGAAATTTACCGAAATTTCCTCGGAAATTCCGACAAAAAGCGAGAAAATCTACAATTCTCGACCGAATTTTATTTATGCGAAAATAATAACGAGAATAAGAACTACAGCCGCAGCAATTCCGCCGTAAATATAGAAATTCTTGTTATCGAATACCTTGGGCTCGGGCATATCGACCTGCTGTTCCTTTTCAATGCTTTCGATAGTTCCTCCGGCGCTTCCAACCGAGTCAAAGGTTTCGCATATCTCCTTCATGCTGCCTCTGATGGTATTGACCTCACGGAGCATCTCCTCGCTTGATACCTCGCCGTCCTCTACGCTGAGGGCGCATTCGAGGAGTATTTCCTTGTCCTCATTTTCGTCGGACGTAACGGTGATCTCTCCTGCGATAAGTGTTGCCTTGGGGCTGTCCTCGCTGACCTCCATAAGATCGTGGTCGGCAACAAAGCATCTGACCTCTGCTTTCATTCCACGCTTAACAGCATCCTCGCTGACGTTTTTGAGCGCCTCGTAAAGCGCATTCTTTGATTCTGTGATGTTCATTTTTTATTCCTCTTTTAAATTATTTTAACAATGTGAATAGAAGTACGATGCCTAAAAGCACGATAACTCCGATAAATCCGAATTTTTTCATTTTTGCAATAGAAGCTTCCATTTCGGCAAGCACTTTCTTGCCCTCACTGCTTAATCTTTCGTCCTCCTCGCGAATAAACGAAGAAACGCTTTCGCACGACGAAAGGGCGGCGAGAAATCTTTCAAGCTCCTCGTCGAAGCTTTGAAGCTCACGCTGAAGCTCCTCGGGATTTTTTACGTTTCCGTAATGTAAGTCACAGAGCAGGGAAATCTCGTACGAAGGATCCTCCTCGCTGTCCTTGCCTTTTTCAAATATCATAGCCGACACTACGATGGAAGTGTCCGATTTACCGTTGTAATCCTGCTTTTCAACGAGCTTGTCGTCTATGTAAGAAACAGACGTCGTGATCGAAAGCTGATCTCCGTTTTTTGTCTCTCTTATAGTATCGCATGCCTCTTTAAGCTTTTTCTCAAAAAGCTCTCTTATTTCGGAATGATTCATTTTATTCTCCGTTAGCTTTAATATTTTTGATGCGTAGCACGGTGGCGGGAGTTATAGAATTTTTTCGTCTACAGTAAGCTCCGAGCCGACCTTTTTAATTCCGTACCTTGTCTCGACCGCCATCTTAAAGATTCCGTCTCCGTCGATTCCAACGCAGTTGTCAATGGAATCAAGAAACGCTTTCGCTGAATAGTGGAAGTCCGAGGAGGTGACGAAAATTCCTCTTGAGCCTTGCCTTGCGCAAACTGCTCCGTAGAATCCTCTCACCGTTGTTTCGTTAGTCGTGTCGGTGCGGTTTTTGGTCTGCACCATAATCGTCTCTCGGAATCCGAGAACGTCCACCGTCTCCAAAATTCCGTCTATTCCGCCATCGGCAGAGCCACCGGTGGTCGTGTTGCTCGTGACCGTCTTTCCGTGAAGGGTAACGTACTTTTCAAGAAGCGTCATAAAGTAGTTTTCAAAGAATTCGCCGCCCTTCCTGTGAAGGTGTGTCAAGAAAACGCTTTTAAGCGTCAATAGATTGCTTATATCGTCAGCCCTTGCGGAAACCTTTTTTGAAAGCGAGTATACTCCTCGCACCTCGGTAAGCGCTCCGTCCTTTACCATACGTCTCAGCGCCTCGCCCATATAAGCGAAGAGCTTGTTGTCGTCTTTTTCGGTCAAAGTTTTGTCAGTACCGAATATCCGTGTTAAGTTTTTGCGTATCTCGAATTTTGTAAGGCTTCTGTCTGCGAGCATCTTGAAAATCTCACTCTCGCACTTCTCGTTGCGTATAACGACGGGCTTTTGCTCGGTCGCAAAGTACACGCCCTCGGGGCTCTTGGTTATAATCCCCTTGCTTTTCATTTCATTTATAGCTGCTCCGGCGATGCTTCTTTCGATGTTAACTCTTCCGCCCGTGCTCTTGTCGAGCATAAGCTCACGAGGTAGGGAAAGAGAGGTTATATAGCTCTCTATAAGCTCTCTTCTTGTCATCGGTTTCTTTTCAAGAATATCGATGAGTATTGAGTAAAGTCTTTTGTTAGATTTCATAATTAATCACCGTTTTGCAAATCTTTGTTTGCTTTTTGTCTGTTGTTTGGTGCATTTTGTGGATTTTGTGTTGAAGTTATCTTTTACGACGCAATACAATTATCAAGTCGTATGCAAACGGAATGAGAATAGAAATTCCGCACAAATAAACGAATACGTTTCCTATTCTCGAATAGAGAGTTCTGTTTTCGAGATTAACAAGCTCTCTTGTCAAATGATCCTCGGTAAGAGGCTCTATTTCGCCGATAACCTCACCCGTGTTTGAAATAAACGTTGAAAGTCCGGTGTTTGCCGATCTCGCTATATATCTTCCGGATTCAACCGCGCGAAAACGCGCCTGATTGTTATGCATATAGGCCGCTGCGGAATCCGAGAACCACGAATCGTTTGTTGAGAGCAGAATTATTTCCGCTCCGGATTTAGCTGTATCCCGTGTGAGATTTTCATATATAGAATCAAAGCAGATAAGCGATCCGGCATTTGTTTTTTCGAGCTCGAAGATTGAACTTTCCTTGCCTGCAGTCATATCGTCATCGAGCGTCGAGATCTCCGCCATGAAGGGCACAAGCTTTTCAATAAAGCTTCGCATGGGTACGTATTCGCCAAACGGTACGAGATGCCTTTTGTGATATTCCGTTTCATTAATCTCGCCGTCGGGCGTGTAGCAAACGAGAGCGTTATATATGTCCTCGTCGGTCTCTCGGATGGCTCCGACAATTATCGTGATGTCAAGTCTTTTTGCGGTCTTTGAAATAAGTCCGCTGTATATATCGTCGTCATAGATAGTGAAAGGAACTGCCGTCTCAGCCCAAAGAACTATTTCGGCGCCATCAGCCGCCGCCTTTTCGGTGAGCGCAAGGTGATCCTTGACTATAACCATTCCGTTAGGCTCAAACCATTTATCCGTAGAATCGTAATTGCCTTGAATGATACCAACGTTAACCGTGTCCGAATTCTTTCTTACCGACTTGTGCGCGCCGTAAAGAATACCTCCCAAGGCTATATTCGAAACAAATACCGCAAGCGCCGAAAGCGCGTATTTTTTTGCCTTAGGCGTTCCTCTGAATTGAGTTAACGCAAGAGCTAAAAGCGCATTTATGACAACTATTATTGCGGTAATGAAATACGAGCCGAAAAGCGAGGCGGACTGTATCGGTATTATCATATCGGTGAGCGCAAGAGAAATTCTGCCCCACGGCACGCCCCACCAGCCGAGAGTTTGAGTGAACTCGTAGAAGGTGTATATCGCCGTAAAGAATAAAGCCTCAAGCAGCGGAGAGTTTTTGACAAGCGAGCGTCTCTTTATCAATGCAAAGACTACGAAAACAAAGCCGCCAAATAATGCCTGCAGAAGCGAAAGCCCGAAGCACGCAATAATAACTACAAGCATTGAATAGAATTCGCTGAGTCCGGTGAAGTCCAGAGGATACATGTAAAAGAAGAAATGGAAGCATACCGCATAGAAGCATTCGAAGTAGAAAAGACCGTAAAAATATGCGTGTTTCAGCTTCAGATTTTCTCTGTCCGTGAGTAATTTTAGCGCAAATAAAAGCGGTATCAGGGATACACAGATAATAAACCCGAGATACTTGGAAAAGGCTACCGCAAGACCGGAAGTTATTCCGCTTATTGCGAGTGAAATAAATATTTTTGCTCTTTCATTCATTGATTTGTCTGCCTTTAAAACATATTCATCCAATCTAATTATATCCCAAACGCCGCAAAAAGTCAATAACGTTCTCGGTTTGTTTGCGTTTTGCCGCATTATTTTACTAATTATTAAAAAAATATATGCTCTTTGGCAAAAAAGAGCGGTATCCTATTGACATTTTTCGCAAAATAGTGCAAAATATATAGTGAAAAATAAGGCGTTTTTTCAAAATAACCTTATGTCTAAAACAAAAGGAGAGAAAAGCTCTATGCTCAGTACGGAGTTCGACAGACGAAATAGGTTCGTCTACGATCCAAAGCCGTTTCCGATAAGGCTTTTAAACCGAATTTTATCATCGCAGTTTTTTGTCTTTGTTATTGCGGCGCTCGCTTGTCTTGCGTTCACCTTTTCGAAGGAATTTGAATTTTACGTATTCGTGATAGTGTACGGACTATACATAGGACTTTTTGCTGACGATCTCTCACCGCTTATGCCGCTCTTTCCTATATGCTACGTTGTCCCGTCATCTTCGAACAACCCGGGGCATACAACGGATAGCGTGTTCTACGGAAAAAGCGGAATGTTCCTTTTGGTATTCGTTCTCGTAGCCGTAGGGCTTATCTTTATAAGAATTTTCAGCGATCACAACATGGGTGTGAAGAAATTTTTCTTCAGAGGCAGATTTTTAAGCTTCGGACTTCTTCTTCTCGGCGCGGCGTACATGCTTTCGGGAATTCAGTGGGATAGATACGCGGAATTTGCTGAGCGTAATCTTATTTTCGCATCCTTGCAGTTCCTCTCAGTCTTTCTTTTGTACTTCGTATTTACCGCTACGGTAGATTGGAATAAATTTAAGGTCAGCTACCTTGTCTGCGTTGGAATTGCCGTAGGACTTGTCGTTTCGTACGAGCTTGTATGGCTCTACATCAATGGCGGTGTCATAGTTGACGGTGCTATCAATAGATCGGCTATAGAAACAGGATGGGGTATTAGAAATAATATAGGCGCTATGATCACGATGGCGATACCTTTCCCGTTTTATTTTGCCGCTAAAAAGCTTTTCCCTATGCCTTGGATATTGCTTGGCACCGCATTTTTTGTGGCTGCTATCTTTAGTTGCTCGAGAGCTTCGTCACTGTGCGCGATAGGCATCTTCGGACTTTCTTATTTGATATTGCTTTTCACTGCGAAAAATAAATTCAGCGTTTATTTTGTTACTGCTATAGGTGTAATAGCGGTGATCGTTTTGGCAATTGTGTATTACGATGTAATCATAAAGCTCTTCTCTAATATAATGAGAATCTATGAGGTGGTTGATGGGGAGGTTGTATTTAACGATCAGGATAGATTGAAAAATTATAAGAGCGGAATCAAAGCATTTCTTGATGAGCCTATATTCGGTAAAACGTTTTACCCGACGGACGCCGAAATATATGATGCGGCAACGCTTGACTCATTCAGCTCCTTCTTCCCGCCAAGATGGCATAACACGGTAATTCAGCTTCTCGCATCTTGCGGTATCGTGGGACTTGCAGCATATGCGATACACAGAATTTCTACTGTTATCGTTCTGATAAAAAGAAAGAATTACGTCAACGTTGCTATTGGACTTTCAATGCTCTCGCTTCTTCTTATGAGTCTTCTTGACTGTCACTTCTTTAATATCGGACCGACTCTCTTCTATTCAATAATGCTTGCCGTTGCGGAATGCGGACGCGAAAAAGATGATTGACTTTATGCGTTTTGAAATTGTTTTTGATTCGAAATAAAATTGCAATTCAGGTCAGAGGTATTGCGTATCGGCAGTACCTCTGTTTTTTGTGTGTTGATGATCCAAAATCGATTAAATCAATCCTAAATGAAAATAAAAGTAGTCAAAAACAGGTGTTTTGCGTGAAGTTGAAGTTTTGGATTGTATTTTTTTGTTACAAATCAAAGAATCGTTTTTTTATTAAGCGTCTAAAAACATATAGTTGCAAAAGCAAAAAACGCAAAATATTTATATTTAATATTGATTTTTCATTTTAAATATGTTAAAATAATGAGAATTGATTTTTAGGAGGGATAAAATGGTTAAAATAACGGGTGTCGAAAAAAAGTCTTTAGCCGAAAAGAGCGGTGTGCTTTCGGGTGACGTGCTCGTGTCTATAAACGGAAATGAAATTTCCGACGTTCTTGACTACCGTTTTTATCTTTCCGAAAAAAAGATAACGCTTAAGCTTACGAGAGCCGATAGTGAATATACGGTGTCTATCAAAAAGGGCGAATACGACGATATCGGTCTTTGCTTTGAAACTCCTCTTATGGACGAGAAGCATTCCTGTAAAAACGGCTGTATTTTCTGCTTTATTGATCAGAATCCCGAGGGACTTCGTGAATCACTCTATTTTAAGGATGACGATTCTCGCCTTTCCTTCATTCACGGAAATTATATCACACTTACCAATATGACCGAGCGAGACGTTGAGAGAATAGTGAAAATGCGTTTTTCTCCTATCAATATTTCCGTTCATACCACAAACCCCGAGCTTCGTGTTAAAATGATGAAGAACAAGCGCTCGGGCGAGGTTTTGAAATACCTTGACGATTTTAAATCTGCAGGCCTTTCAATGTGCGGTCAGATAGTGCTTTGCAAGGGGGTTAACGACGGTGAGGAGCTGCTTCGCTCCATGAATGATCTTTCGGGATATTTTCCTGAGATGTCGAGCGTAGCGATAGTTCCCGCGGGTCTTACGAAATTCAGGGACAAGCTTTTCCCTCTGACCGATTTTAACGAGCAAGAGGCGGGCGCCGTAATTGATATGATAGATTCCGTTGCGGAAAGAATGCTTGATCTTCACGGATCGAGAATGTTCTTTGCCGCAGATGAATTTTATATCAAGGCGAAAAGACCTATTCCCGAGGAGGTGTATTACGAGGGCTATCCGCAGATAGAAAACGGCGTTGGAATGATACGCTCGTTCCTCGAGGACTTCAATCTTGCGTGGGAAGATATTTCCGATATGAGTGACTTTCTTAAGGCTGAAAGACGGGTTTCGATTGCAACGGCAAAGGCAGCCTATCCGTTTATAAAAAAATCATGCGATATGCTTTCGGGCTTCATAAAGAACCTCAAAATCAACGTGTATGAAATAATCAACGAGTTTTACGGTGAGAGCATCACGGTTACGGGACTCCTTACAGGATGCGATATGTATAGTCAGCTTCTTGATAAGGAGCTTGGTGACGAGCTGTTTATACCGGAGAATTCGCTTAAGGCAGACGAGGATATATTTCTCTGCGGAATGACTCGAGAGGAGCTTTCTCGGAAGCTTGGAGTTAAGGTAACGCCGCTTGAATCGGACGGTTATGAGTTCGTAAGAGCGGTTATCGGAGCGGAGTAAAAGGAGGAAAAGAAAGATGGCAAAACCAATTGTAGCGATTGTCGGCAGACCTAACGTCGGCAAAAGCACTCTTTTTAATAAAATCATCGGCGAACGCCGTTCAATAGTAGAGGATACCCCCGGGGTAACACGTGACCGCATTTACGCGGAGGCGGAGTGGAACAGCAGAAAATTTATTCTGATAGATACCGGAGGAATAGAGCCTAAGAGTGAGGATACGATTCTCAAGCAGATGCGTATGCAGGCAGAGATAGCGGTCGCTACGGCGGATGTTATCATATTTCTCTGCGACGTCAGAGCGGGACTTCTCGCGGATGATAAGGATATAGCGGTAATGCTAAAAAAATCGGGTAAGCCTATTATACTTTGTGTAAACAAGGTAGACCGTGTAGGAGAGGTTCCTTACGAATATTACGAATTCTATGAGCTTGGTTTTGACAGAGAGCCTATTGCTCTTTCGTCGCTTCACGGAACGGGCTCGGGAGATCTTCTTGACGCTATCGTTGAGGAATGCGATTTCGGTGACGGTGAGGAAGAGGACGAGTCTATTATCAACGTTGCCGTGATAGGAAAGCCCAATGCGGGAAAATCCTCGATAATCAACCGTATGTGCGGTGAGGAGAGAATGATAGTTTCGGATATAGCGGGAACTACCCGTGATGCTGTTGACACTCTCATCGAGAACGCATACGGAAAATATAACTTCATAGACACTGCGGGTATAAGACGAAAATCAAAGGTTGAGGACCGAATAGAAAAGTTCAGCGTCCTCAGAGCCAATATGGCTGTTGAGAGAGCCGACGTTTGTCTTATTATGATAGACGGTAAGGACGGCATCACCGAGCAGGACGAAAAAATAGCGGGCATTGCTCACGAGGCAGGCAAGGCTTGCATCATAGTCGTAAATAAGTGGGATGCCGTTGAAAAGGATAACAGCACCACAAAAGAGGTTACCAATCAGATAAGAACAGCTCTGGCTTATATGCCGTACGCCCCTATAATTTTTGTTTCGGCAATGACCGGTCAGAGAGTTATGAACATATATTCTATGATAAACGACGTTTATAATTCGTCCTGTCACAGAGTCAGCACGGGTATGCTTAACGATGTTCTCAATGATGCGATGACACGTGTTCAGCCTCCTTCGGACAGAGGTAAGCGCTTAAAAATTTATTATATGACACAAACGTCTGTCTGTCCCCCCATGTTCGTTATTTTCTGTAACAGCGAGGAGCTGTTCCATTTCTCATACAGACGTTATATTGAAAACTGCCTTAGAGACACCTTCGGCTTTGAGGGTACTCCCATAAGGATCGTTATAAGACAAAAGGGCGATAAAGAGGGATAGTCCGTTGTCTTTCGTAAGAAGGAGAAAATATGTTTATAGATAACATTAAAGTGTATCTGAAGGCGGGTGACGGAGGAAACGGAGCCGTTGCCTTTCACAGAGAAAAATACGTCAATGCGGGCGGTCCTGACGGTGGAGACGGCGGCAGAGGCGGAAATATAGTATTCAAGGTAGATACGGGCGCGAATACGCTTCTTGCCTTTCGTTACAAAAGAAAGTTTATAGCCGAAAACGGCGATAACGGAAGCGGCGGAAAAAAGCACGGTAAGAGCGGAAGCGATACCGTAATACCCGTCCCACCCGGAACTCTGATAAAAGATCCGTCGACGGGAAAAATCATATTCGATATGGCTTCGGCTGATGAATTCGTCGTTTGCAAGGGCGGCAGAGGCGGTTGGGGCAACCGTCATTTCGCGACTCCTACAAGGCAGATACCCCGATTTGCGAAAAGCGGTACCAAGGGAGAGGAGAGGGAAGTGCTTCTCGAGCTCAAGATGCTTGCCGAGGTGGGTCTCATAGGATTCCCAAACGTAGGAAAGTCCTCGATCCTTTCAAGAATAAGCGCCGCGAAGCCTAAAATAGCAAATTATCATTTCACGACGCTATCGCCGAATCTCGGTGTGGTTGAGGTCAAAGGCGGAAAGGGATTTCTTGCCGCGGATATACCCGGACTTATTGAGGGAGCGTCGGAGGGACTCGGTCTCGGTCATGCGTTCTTAAGACACGTTGACAGATGCCGTTTGCTTCTTCACGTGGTCGATCTTTCGGCAGCGGATGGAAGAGATCCCATAGACGATATAAAGAAAATAGACGAGGAATTGCTTAAATATTCACCGGAGCTTTCAACACGCCCCCAGATCATAGTGGCGAATAAGATAGATTCCGTGCTTATGGATTACGAGGATTACGTCAAGGATTTCTTCGAATTCTGTAAAAAGCTTGATAGAACCGTCATACCCGTCTCAGCCGTAACCGGAGAAGGACTCGATGAGCTTGTAGCTAAGGCAGCGGATGCTCTTCGCGCTCTTCCTCCTCTCACGGTTTATGAGCCCGAATATACTCCCGAGGATGACGTAAAGGTTACGGAAGCAGATGTGAGAGCCACAACCGTGCGCAGAGAAAACGAAAAATATGTCGTTGAGGGCGAATGGCTCTTCAACTTTATGGGCAATATCAATTTTTCGGATTACGAGTCGCTCAACTTCTTCCAGAGGGTGCTTATCAAGAACGGTGTTATAGATAAGCTCCGCGAGGCAGGAGTTGAAGAAGGCGATACCGTAAGCATATACGATTTTGAATTTGACTTCGTATATTAAGGAGGCTTTTATGTTTTCGCAGCTCGTTGAAAAAACAAGAACTATCAGAAGATTTGACGTGTCGAAAATCGTCACGGATGCAGACCTTGAGGATATATTAAGCTGCGCGGGAAGGGTAGCGTCGGCAGGAAATCTGCAGAGAATTCGCTACGTTACCGTTAGCGGTAAAGGGGCGTTGGATGCGTTTTCGATGGTTTCATTAGGAGGACTTCTTCCTAAAGAAAAGAAGCCAACGCTTGCCGTTGCGCCGGTTTCGTATGTAGTTCTTACCTCCGCTGAGGAAAATCCCGATCCCAATCTTTTGATAGATGTCGGTATCGCTGCTGAAGCTATATCTCTTGCCGCGGCGGAAAAGGGAATAGGCGCTTGTATGATACGCAATTTTAATAAGGACTACTTCGCTTCTCTGATGACGGAAAAATATAAACATCCTATTCTCGTCATCGCTCTCGGTTATCCTAAGGAGGTTGCGAAAATAGCGCAAGTCAGTGATGGCGAATCGCTCAAATACTACAAAAATGAAAGCGAAGAAAATATAGTTCCGAAAATCAAGCTTTCGGATTTGATTATCAAAAAGTACGATTAATGCAAACAAATATTTGCAAAACGACGGATGCACTTTTTTACAATGTATCCGTCGTTTTTCACTTTTATTAAAAAATTCCAAATGCTTGATTTATTCCACCCGATATTATCCTTGCCGATGCGTTAACGATAGTATCGATATCACGAGGTGATACGAACATGTCATCATAGCTTTCGCCTTCTTCATTTTCCGAAGCGCAAAAAGCCGAGGCGCTTATAACAGTGGGCACGCCAATGGCTATAACGGGTATTCCAAGCGTTCTTTCGCCTATCGCTTTCCTTTTGTTTCCAATACCGCTGCCGGGAAAAATACCCGTGTTGGAAATTTGCACGGTAGTACCGAGCCGTGATGGTGAACGTGAGGCAATCGCATCAATAGCTATCACCGCATCGGGCTCAATTATATCGCATAAAGCTGACACGGTATCGCTTGATTCCAAGCCGGTATTTGCCATAACTCCGGGCGTGAAAACCGCAATTTCCGAGCACTCAAGGTTCTTGAATGCGTTCGAGTCATCTTCGTAGAGATGGAGTGTGGCATTCACAAGCTCTGCGGCTCTCGGTCCAACGGAATCAGGCGTCAGGCTCGGATTTCCAAGACCTACCACGAGAATTCTCGTTGGTATTACCGAAGTTTTTTCGAAAATTCTGCAAAGCTCTCCGGCAATTTCGTTGGCGGCATCCCCGATTTCCTCTTCATCAAGAAGGTCCATTCTTTCGGTCGATAAGGTATCATAGCTACCCCTCGGTCGCTGAATGGCAATCTCTCCCTCGTGTGAAGAAATTTCGATGCGCTCCCACGTGAATGGACCGCTCGTTTCCTTTTTATATGTTACTCCCGGGATGCTTGTGTCGGCGCGGTGTCTTTCACACGCAAGGTCAGATGTATAGCGTCCGTTATTTGATTCGTTTAAAAAATGCTGCTTCATACGTTGCTCCGATCGTTAAGCGTTTGCCTTGCGGCTATTGATTACCAGTATTGCCCAACCCATCCGCAAATATGCATTTATGTATAAAATCCACAACATCTTTTAAAAAATATTGTGCAAATGACCGAAAATCTTTTTATATAAATTTAAATGTTGAAAAAGAAAACGTTTTGTGGTAAAATGTATTGGTAAAGTAATTTATTTCGGAGGAAAGATATGAAAAAGATTACGAGTTTGCTTCTTGCGTTAACCTTAGTTATGGGAAGCTTGTTTGTTTTTGCTTCTTGCGGAACGCCCAAGGACGGCGGACCTGAGATTAAGGTTTACCTTGGAGAAAAGATTTATGATTTTGATCCTACTGACTATTACGTGGACAGCACTGCCGAGCTTGTTATGAGCTTGCTTTACGACCCTCTTTTCAGAGTGAATGAAAAGGGAAAGCTTAAGTGTGACGGCGCTGCCGATTCTTACGAGGTAGATGAAACCGAGAATACGATAGTTATTGACCTTAAGGAAACTTATTGGTCGGACGGCGCTCGTGTTAAAGCCGATGACTATATTTATGCGTGGCGCAACGTATTACTCAACCCCAATGACGCTAACCCCGCCGCAGCTCTTCTTTACGACATAGAGAACGCTGTTAAGGTTAAGAACGGAGAGGTCTCCGCATTTGAATTCGGAGCCGTTGCATCCGAGACCTACCAGATAACCATAAAATATCGCAACGGAGCTAATTACGAGCAGCTTCTTAAGAATCTTGCTACCGTTGCAAGCTGCCCCATCCGTCAGGATATAGCAACGAACCTCACCGCAGGTTATTGGTCTAAGCTTGTTAATACTCTTGTAACCAACGGACCGTTCATGATTTCCCATTTTGCGCCTGATAAGAGCTTCACTCTCGCTCGCAATGAGGGATATCATCAGGAGCTTGGACTTAAGAATCCCTACAAAATAGTAAATCCCGGTAAGCTTATCGGAGTTGCAAACGCTACGTATGCCGATATTGAAAATAAGGTTGTATTCTATATGACAGACGCTCCTCTTTCCGATAGAGCGGCAAATAAAAAGGAAGCTGACGTCATAGACGATCTTTCCACTTATACATATGTATTTAATACCGATAGACCCTTATTCAAGATCCCCGAGGTCAGAAAGGCTCTTTCTATCGCGATAGACCGTAATGCGATAGTTAACGCTATTACGTTCGCTAAGGCGGCAACGGGCTTCCTTCCCGATGCGGTTCTTGATCCCGATACCGGAAAATCCTTCAACAAGGATCGTGATGATCTTATCTCCGCATCAGCAAAGCTTAGCGAGGCTCAGGCGCTTCTTTCCGGCGTTGACTTTACAGGTATAAGCAAATCATTTACCTTGACTATAAACGATGATGAAGAGTCTATTGCGATTGCAAACGTTGTAAAAGCAGCTTGGACTGCTCTTGGATTTACAGTCACTGTTAATCCTGTTTCTGAAAGAACTATGGAGGTTGGCGAAGGCGCGAACTCGAACAAGATATCCGATTCCATAATACAGGTTCTTGCCAACAATGCTATACGCAGCGATTTCTACGGCGATGATCGTGGATTTGATGTTCTTGGACTTGATTGGCAAATGTATTCCTTCGATCCGTTTGTTGCTCTTTCCGCTTTTGCGGGTACGTTCAACGGAAGCGGCGTTAATTTTGACGATCCTTCGGTAAGCTGCACTAACGTTGCGGGATATAGCGATGCGTCTTACGATAATCTTATAAAGAAAGCGTATAACGAAACAAACGCATCTGCCAAAAGTGATATTCTTCACGATGCGGAGAAAAAGCTCGTTGAGTCCGCCTGCATCGTACCTCTTGTATTCAATAAGACCTTCACGTTTGAGCATAAGCATATTTCAAAGACAGGATTTGACGGCTTTGGAAACCTTATTCTCACCGACATGAAGCAGAAAAAATACAGACAGTATCTTGAAGATTAATTCACTGTAGCGTATTAATGCGCTGTACAACATAAAAATTTAAGGCTAGCTTCTTTCTTTGAGGCTAGCCTTTATATGAATTTTGGATGTTATTATAAAACCGATAAAACAAATTAAGGTGAAAAATGAAAAAGAACACTAAATTTACGCTAAAAAGTCTTACGGAAATCAAAATATTTCTTTTGTTTCTTCTTGATAACATCAGATATCCGATAGACTATACTACGCTCAGCAAAATTATAATTGAAAACGTTCCGGAAATTACCTTTGATTACGAGGCCTCTCTGAGAGATCTTGCCGATTCGGACCATCTTCTTTTTGATGAAATAGACGGTGAGAAGTATTATATGATCTCGGATAGCGGACGTCTTATAGCCGCTGAGCTTTACGATAGACTCGATCCCGCCTTCAGAGAGGCGAGCATAAAGTCCGCGGCAAAGCACATATCGCTCAGTAAGAGCAAGGCTGAAATCAAGGGAGAGATAACCGAGCTTGCCGACAGAAGATTTTACGTAAGTCTTGAAGCGAATAACAAGATCGGAAAAATGTTTTCGCTTTCTCTCACGGTAAACTCGAGAGCTGAGGCTGAAAGCATAGTTTCTAACTTCGAGCGCAATCCGGACAGTATCTACAGAGGTATGCTTTTCTGCGTTACGGGGAAGCTTGAATTTCTCTCGTAAACTGTAAAAGAACGTTAAACTGTTGATGTTTTACATAAATTCGTGCAATATTACAGAAAAATCAATGCAAAAAACGCAAATATTGTATAAATTACGAAAAAAATATAAATTTTTTTGAATAAAAGTATTGACAAAAAATAAATAAAAAGTTATAATGTTGTTATACAATGTGCGTGGAGTCGATATGGATTCTATTAAAAATGCTGAAGTAAACGAGCTTATTGATATGGTGCGTGGCGAAAGCTTCTCGGACGAGGCGTTTGCCGAGCTGATTGAGAGGTATAGTCCTCTCTTAAAAAAGCGTATCGCTACGTATTTTGGCGTTTTGTCGGCAGAGGAGTCCGAGTTTATGCAGGAGGCAAGCATAGCTCTGCATAGCGCCGCGATGACGTATGATTCGGGTAAGTGTGACGGTGTTACGTTTGGTCTTTATGCGAGCGTATGCGTAACAAACCGTCTTAAAAGTCTCTTAAGAAAGAGGCTTAAGGATCTTGATAAATCCGATGACTATCTGAGTCTTGAGAAGGTTGCGTCGGGGGTTAACGTTGAAAATTCAATAGTAACTCGCGATGTCTGCGATAGAGTAATGCGGGAAGCGAAGGAGCTTCTTTCGGATTTTGAGTATGAGGTCTTCCGCCTCAGCTTTGAACGGTATACGACGAAGGATATAGCCGAGTCGCTCGGAAAAAGCGCAAAGTCTATTGATAACGCAAAGTTCAGAATTTCAAAAAGTCTTAGGGAAAGCAAGACTATAAGAGAAATTTTATCGGAAGTTTAATAAGCTTATATGCCCAAGTAGCTTAAGGGAGAGCGTTGGTTTACAAAGGCGTCGGTTGGAATCCGTCTAAGGGCAAAAAATAAAACCTATTTAAGTGAGGAAAAACAAACATGTTCCAGGACAAGACATTGAAGTGCAAAGATTGTGGCAATGATTTCGTGTTCACCGCGGGTGAGCAGGAATTCTATGCATCTAAGGGCTTTGAGAATGAGCCTTCCAGATGCAAGGAGTGCCGTGCTGCAAAGAAGAATGCGCAGAAGGGTGCAAGAGAAATGTTCTCTGCTGTTTGCGTAGAGTGCGGTAGTGAGTGCCAGGTGCCCTTCAAGCCCACCGAAGGAAAGCCTGTTTACTGCAGCGCATGCTTCGCAGCTAAGAGAGAAGCTCAGGAATAATCCTCAGTCTCTTTGCTA
>SVUD01000037.1 GCA_015063445.1 Oscillospiraceae bacterium | reverse complement strand
CGGACTTCGTATCCGTAAGCACCGAATATCCCCTTGAAAAAATGCTGTTTAAAGAATTACTGAAGGTAGGAATAATGGCATGAGTTGGTTAACACCCCTTGGTTTCTTGGGCCTTACGGGACTCGCGGTATTGATCCTGATTTATATAATTAAGCCCAATTATCCAAATAAGCGCATATCATCCACTTTTATATGGCGCTTGAGCCTTAAATATAAAAAACAAACGATTCCGATAAGTAAGATACAGAACGTAATCACCTTCCTTTGTCAGATGCTTATACTTACCATTCTCGGTCTGCTTCTTGCCCGTCCCGTAATTACGGATGCGGCATCGGAGGACGACGGCGAGGTGGTTCTTATAGTAGACGCCTCAGCGGGTATGCGTATTTCAGATTCGGGAGAAAGCAGATTCAATCGCGCCGTAGCAGAGGCTAAAAAAATGGCTGAGGAGACCTTTGGCTCGGATTCCCCCGTATCCTTGATAGTGGCGGACGATGATCCCGAATTTATCTTCAGAAGGCAGAGCGCTAAGGAAAAGGAATCGGCTCTCGTTAAGATTGACGAGCTTTATAACGAGGGTAAGGAGCGTTGCGGATGGTCGGCTGCCGATATGAGCGGCGCTATATCACTTGCGGAATCCGTGATCCAATATAACCCGAAGGCAAAGGTGTATCTTTATACGGGTACAAGCTATACGTATCATAACGGAGTGAACGTCGTTAACGTAGGAAGCGAAAAGGAGTGGAATGCCACAATTCTTGACGCTAAGGCTGAGCTTAACAGCGATAACCATTACGAGATAACCGTAAATGCAGCGTGCTACGGAAAAACCGATTTCATAACCGTTCATTGCGATATTCACGGTGTAAACGGCGATGATACGAAAAAGATTCCGCTCGAGCGCGGAGAATTCTTTGACCCCTCGGAAGAGGAGAAGACTCTCGTGTTTACGGGCGAGGATTTCGGCGAGGAGGCTATTTACTCTTACGACTACGTAGAGGTATACGTCAGCGTAAAGGATTCTCTTGCGGAGGATAATTCATTCTTCCTTTACGGCGGAAAGAAGCCTCTTATAAAGGTTCAGTACGCAAGCTCCTGCCCGAATAATTTCTTCGAGAGCTCAATACGTTCTCTTCGTCAGAACAAAAGGGAAGCGTTCGATTTGCAGTTTACGTTTTTGAAAGAAAACGAAGCGCCCGAGCTTAAGGGCTTTGATTTATATATTTTCGAGCACAGAATGCCCGACGAGATACCGACGGACGGAGTAGTGCTGCTTGTCGACCCCGATAGCGCTCCCATCGGCTCCGGGCTGCAGATAGGAGGCTCGTACCTCGTCGACAGTCAATCCACGCTGTCACCCGGGGCGTCTCACGTAATAACGAATTACGTTGATCCCGGGCGTATAACGATAGCAAAATATAACGACGTGGTTCTCGCGGAGGGCTACGAGGAGCTTATATCGTACAAGGGAAAGCCTGTTATGCTTGTGAAGGATACGCCCGAGTCAAAGGTTATAGTCTGGGCGTTTGACCTTAACTATTCGAATCTTATCGCATTGCCCGACTTCTCTTTCCTTATGTATAATACGTTTAATCATTTTATTCCGTCAACGTTTGACGGTAACGCCTTTGAAATAGGCGACACCGTAAAGCTTAACGGAAGAGGAACTGAGCTTAAGGTAACGGAGAACGGCGAGGAGTACACCTTTGAAGGAAACAAGGGCGAGATCACGCTTAAAAATCCCGGAACCTATACAGTAACACAGAAGGAAATGGACGGAGAAACGGTTATTGAAGAGAATTTCTTCGTTAAGATACCGTCGTCCGAAAGCGACACGACGAAAAACGTTGAGGTTTTACCGTCTGTCGAGTCATCGTCAGCACCCGAATTTGAGTATAAGGATATGCTTTTCTATCTTGCGATAGCGTTAGTGTGCCTTATGTTTGCCGAATGGGTACTTGAGATCAAAAAGAATTATTGATTGAGGACTACAAATAATGTCAAATTTGCGAATAACGTACAGTCATCCTTGGTTATTGCTATTGATAATACCGGCATTGCTATTGACGTTGATTCCGTATTTCAGATTGGACAAAAGATACCGTTTTACAAGAAATAAAATTTTATCTATGTCTTTTCATATAGCGGCAATGGTCATAGCTGTAAATCTTCTCTCGGGCATAGGATTTTCTTATGAAGTGCCTAATGAGGAGAATGAGGTTATACTTCTCGTTGACGTATCGGAGAGCAACAAGGTGAGCCGAGATGAAAAGGACGCCTTTGTAAGCTCGGTTATCGACGTATGCGGGGATGATTGTAGTATTGGAATAGTGAAGTTCGGATACGGTCATAGCTATGCCGTAGAGCTTACGCGAGATAAGAGCGGCGTGTTTGAAAAGTATACGCGCTCCGATGATCCGGACGGCTCGGCAACCGCTCTTGCGGACGCCCTTGAATACACGGCTTCGCTGTTCAATAACAAAAAAACGTCAAAAATAGTAGTTATTTCCGACGGATTGGAAACAGACGGCAATGCGGTTCTCGCTCTCAACGAAATAGTAAAGGAAGGAACCGTCGTTGATACGGTTACGTTTTCCGAAAGCGCAAAAAACGATATACAGATAGTTTCGGCGACCGTAGAGGAGAAGAACATCGTTTTAAAGGAGAGCTTTATCACGAATCTTGTCATAAAGAGCAATTCCACGGAAAAGGAAGAGGCTGCAATTCTCCGTCTTTACGATAACGGAGAGCTTTACGGAGAGACGGTCGTAGGTATTAAAAACGGCATCAACGAATTTCCCGTATCTCTCGCTATTTCAAAAAGAGGTATGCACGAGCTTAAATTCGAGCTGGTAACGGATCACGAGCTTTTCGGCGATCCCTTGAAGGACGAGGTCTCGGCAAATAATTCCTACCGCACCTACGTAAATCTTCAGCAGTTCGATAATATTCTTCTCATTGAAAGATATGAAAAAGAGTCTGCCGTGCTGAAAAACATACTATCGGAAACTAAGACGGTTACGGATATAAGCGTTGAGCACGATATTGCAAGCTTCCCGAAAACCATTGAGGAGATTGCCGAATACGAGCAGGTTATACTCGTTAATATTGCCTATTCGGATATGCCGGCGGGCTTTGAGGAGCTGCTTAACAGATACGTATACGAGCTTGGCGGCGGTTTGTTTACCGTCGGAGGAAGAAACGATGAGGTTGGAGGAAAGTTAGTTCCTCACGCTTATAACAGAAAAGACCTTGAAAATTCCGTATATTTAAAGCAGATGCTTCCCGTCAACGCTATTGATTTCACACCGCCTGTTGCGGTTATGATAGTTATAGATACCTCTACTTCGATGAAGAGCAACGGAAAGCTTGAATCCGCGACTCTTGGCGCAAAGACTTGTCTTGACGCGCTTCAGGACAGAGATTTTTGCGGAGTTATATCCTTCAGCAACGCTTCGAGCGAAAGGCTCAGCGTTTTACCCGTTTCTCAGCGAGAGGACATTGAGGAAGCTATAAACAAAATAAGCGAAAAGGACGGAAGCGTAGGAGGCGGTACGGTATTCTCGGATGCCATAATGAAGGCGGGACTTGCGCTTTCGGTTATAAATAACGTAGAGAAAAAGCATATTATATTGGTTACGGACGGACTTCCCGGCGATAGCTACAATGATTACAGTCCTTATATTTCCGATAACGTTGGCAAGGGCATAACGATGTCGGTCGTAACGATAGGTCTTGAAAACGATAAGAATATAACTCAGATGCAAAATACCGCAACGAGCGGCGGCGGAAAATTCTATAACGTCTTTGATACTAAGACTCTTTCCGAGACGATATACAAGGATTTGACTCAGGAAGCTATTAAGGAGATCGAATACGGTGAGGAGTTTTCGCTTAAGGTTAAGGATAGAAGCACTATTCTTGCGGGAATCAACGCAAGCGAAATTCCGAAGCTTTCGGGCTATTACGGAACAGAAGCCAAAAAAGGCGCCACCGTTCCGCTCGTCGGAGAGTACGTTCCGATATATGCCACGCATAAGTACGGAAACGGCACGGTAGGAAGCTTTATGTGCGATCTTAACGGTACGTGGTCGTCTCTGTTCGTCAACGATCTTATCGGTAAGAGGATCGTGTCGAATATTGTTGACAGTATTTTTCCGTATGAGGACGTTCGTGTTGACGGAATTAAATACGAGCTTAAATCAGATAACTATTCGCACTGGATAAATATCCACGGAGCGCCCGAGGGACACCGTATATTTGTGAGCGCCGCTCGTCTTGAGGGCGATACGCAAAAGGATATAGCGGTCAATGCCGCGGAAGGCGATAAGAGATTTACGTTTATCATAACCGAGCCGGGACTTTATAAGATAACAATTACGTCAAGCAATGCAGAGGGAACTTCGGTTAATGAAATTCCGATATATACTGCGTTCTCATATTCCGAGGAGTATGATACGTTTTCAAAAACCAAAGAGGACGGAGAGATGCTTATGTCCGTTCTCAACGAGAAGGGAAACGGAGCCGAAATATCCGATCCCATAGAAATATTCGATAGCTTTTCAAAGACGGTAGTGAAGGAATACGATCCGAGAATTATTCTTATAATCGCGGCTATCGTGTTGGTTCTTCTTGATATTGCCGTTCGTAAATTCAAATTCAAATGGATTCACGAATTGATAAGAGAAAGAAAAACAAATAAATTATGATTTTAATATCATTGTTATGCCATATGTTCGAAAGGAGAAGTAGATGAAGCATTTTCGTTTACTTGCGCTTTGCTTTGCGGTAGTTGTCCTTCTGGCGTCGGTGTGGTCGTGCGCCGATAAAGATGAGCTTAATACCCCCGAGGGAGTTTTCGTTGAATACGATACGCTTACGCTTAGGTGGAAAGAGGTTGACGGCGCAAAGGTATATACCGTGTGCATAGTATCGGATGGTAGCGTGACGCAAGAGATAAAGGTCAGTAAGAATTACTGCTCTCTTGAAGGTCTTTCACCCGGAAGATACAGTATAACGGTTAAGGCAAATAATAACGGCGACGGCACAGTCGATTCAGCGCTGTCCCCATCGGTTGAATTTATAAGAGATAACGAATCCGGGATATTCTTTACGCTCGTAAACGGCGGGCGTGAATATGAGGTTTCGGGCAGAGGAAGCGCTTCGGGAGTCATAGAGATTCCTTCAACGTACAGGCAGAAGCCTGTTACGTCGATTGGCGCGAAGGCGTTTTTCGGCGAAGGCGAGATAACCGAGGTGAAATTGCCGGATAGCGTAAAGTCGATAGGAGATTTCGCATTTGCGAATTGCTCGTACCTTAAAAAAGTAAATATACCTACGGCGCTCAGCTATCTTGGAGAGAGTGCCTTTTCGGGATGCAAAACACTTGATGGCAAAATAACTCTTCCGTCATCGTTAAAAACGGTTTCTAACGGAGCGTTTGCTTATTGCTCGTCGGTGCAAGAGGTTATCTTCGGCGAGGGCGTAGCTTCGATAGGAAAGAACGCGTTCACGGATTGCTCGGGAATAAAATCGCTTTCATTCCCATCCTCTGTTGTAAGCATAGGCGGATTTGCGTTTGCCGCATGCTCGAACGTATCATCGGTAGCCTTCGGCAGCGGAATTGAAATTATCGGTGAATTCGCATTTTCTAAGGTGATATCGCTTGCCTCGGTGAGCTTACCCGATACGCTTAAAAGAATAGATGCCGGAGCATTCTATTACTGCTCGGAGCTTTCGTCAGTAGAGCTTGGAGACGGTATCGAAATGATAGACCATTCTGCGTTTTTGGATACCGCTATTTATAATAACAGCATCACTAACGAGATATACGTCGGTAAATGGTTTATAGGGCTTAAGGATAATACCGTTGCAGACGTGAATTTTAAATCAGATACGATTGGAATTGCAAATAATGCGCTTTATGCAAACAAAAGTATACAATCGATAGAGCTTCCCGATAGTGTTGAGCGTATAGGAAGCCTTGCGTTTGCCGAAAGCGATATAGTGAGTATAGAAACCGGACTCGGAGTTAAATACATAGGTGACATGGCGTTTATGTCCTGCGGGCATCTTGTAACGGTGCTGCTCGGTGTCTTTGACAGCGCAACGATAAGCACAAAGCCGGGACCTCTTGAAAAAATCGGCAACTATGCTTTTATGAACTGCAGAATGCTTGAGAGGATTGATATACCCGATACGGTAAACGATATCGGCTCGTATGCGTTTCGCAATACGGCAATATTCACTAATTCCGTAACGGGCGTGGTCTATGCGGACAATTGGGTAGTTGATTATAACGATAAAATTCAGACCGACGTTTCCATATATCCCACAACCGTGGGAATCGCAAGATATGCGTTCTATGATTGCGCGCATCTTGTTAACGTAAGTATTCCCGGTCAGGTTAAGAATATCGGAAAGGGAGCGTTTTATAACTGCGTCTCGCTTGAGAGCGTTGCGCTTCCCGACAGTCTTAGGGTTATTGAGGATTATACCTTCTATTCGTGCAGTAAGCTTAGGATAACGTCATTACCGCCAATGCTTGAAAAAATCGGTAGGTCGGCATTCTATAAATGCGGTACGGTGAAGGATTACAATTTTGACACGGATAACGACGTTCTTCGTATTCCGTCGGGGGTAACCCATATAGGCGATTTTGCTTTCTTCGGTTGCGGATATCGCAACGCGGACGGCATGGACGGTAATACGGAGACGGGTGGAATAGACGTGATAATTATAGGTGACGGAGTTAAAAACATAGGAAAATGCGCCTTTTACGGCTTTGCGTCTATTAAGTCGGTTACGGTGGGTTCGGCAGAGACGATTGGCGAAAAAGCCTTCTACTCTTGTCCGTCTCTTGAAAATATACTGGTTTCAAGCGCACTCGTCACTATAGGTGATAAAGCGTTTTACGGCTGCGGCTCGCTGAAGCTTGCGGCATTCCCGGATACTCTTAAGGAAATAGGGGATTATTCGTTCTATAACTGCGATATGCTCGAAGAGGTACACGTAGGAAAGGCTCTTGAAAAAATAGGAGCCTTCGCCTTCTTCGGTAACGGCAAGCTTGAGTTTATATCCATGCCGACGTCGCTTTCTTCAATAGGCGAGCAGGCATTCCGTGACTGTAACTCGTTGACATCGGTTTCCCTCGGCTCTTCCGTAGGCTTCGTCGGAGCGCATGCGTTTTATTCGTGCGACTCTTTAACGGTTTATACGAGCCTTGGCGACTTATCTTCGGGCTGGAGCGAAAAATGGAATTCGTCATTCTGTCCTGTAGTATGGGGAGCGGAGCTTTCCGAAGAGGATAATCACGTGGTTTGTATAACCGTAAAGGACGGCTTTATAAGTAACGGCTTTGCGGATACCGTATTAACCCCTCCGATACGAGAGGGATATACCTTCATAGGTTGGAATTCAAACGTTTTGTCAGACGAGGCAGAGTATTCACTCGCCGACCTTATGAATATTAAAAAGGAGATAAAGCTTTATTCCGTTTGGAAAGATTCGGAATAATGGCAAAAAACGGAGATTGATCATGAGAAAATATTTAAAGCTTATATTGTTGATTTCCCTTATGGCGACGGTGCTTTTGTTTGCTGTATCCTGCGGCAATAAAAAGACAGAGGCTATATCCGTCAGTGAGCAGCCGCAGCTTGTTTACGTTCGCGGTCAGGAGCTTAACCTTTCGGGCGGTACTTTAAAGGTTGACAGCGGTAAAAAATCAACGACTGTACCTCTTACCTCAAGCGACGTAAAGGTTTCGGGCTATAACAAGGATACGGTCGGCGAGCAGAAATTAACTATTGAATATGACGGTGTGAAAACCGAAATAACGGTCAAGGTAATTGAGAGAATGGTTATAAGCAATACCGTTTCCGATTATCTTGTGGGAGATAGCATAGATACCTCAAAGGGAAAGGTCGTAGTGACCGATAACAGCGGAAACACAAAGGTCGTTTCTCTTTCAAGCAATCAGATAACGCTCAGCGGCTTTGATTCATCGGCGGCAAAAAGCGGCTTGGAAATAAAGGTAAAATACAATGCGGGAAGCGAAGAGTACGAGGGCAGCTATAAGGTAAACGTTCATGCGGTGGACTCCGTGACCTTATATCCTCCGAGTATAATTTCCTACGGAAGTCATTATTCGGGAAAGCTTGACATTACGGGCGCTTATTTTCTTCTCAAGGGTAACGGCGGCGCAATAACCAGAACCGTGGACGTCACCGAGAATATGGTATCGGGCTTTGATCTTAGCGCCGTAAGCAGTGAAAATCCTTCGGTTGACCAGAGAATTACGGTTAACTACAATAACAAATCGTATTATTTCGATATAAGACTTACATATACCGACATATCTAAATTCAACGATAACGCAAATCTGTTCAACTCGATGGATTGGAATGGCGATACGCTTCCCACAATCGAGAATGAAGCGGGCGAGCTGGCTATATCGCTTATGAAAACATATTTCGAGATGTTGAATAGCGATAAGGCGTTGGTAAGCAGTGACACGGTGTTTAACGTTGCCCGCACCGCTATGGTTTACGGCTTTGGAGTATGGGCTAAGGATATCCGCCGCTTAGACGGAGCCTTCGAGATAGTAGAAGGAACAATTCAGCTTCGAGGCGAAAGCTATGCGAAGGTTGAAGATGCGGTGAAAATCCTTGAAAATAAGAATAGCGATATGTATAAGCTTTCCCCCATTCTCGCCAATATTATCCGTAAGTACGGTGACGCTTTGATATACAAAAACGAGAGCACCCGTACTTATATATACTTCAACAGCTATCCCGTTATGGACGAGTTTGATCTTGTGGATATAAGAGGAATGCTTCAGGATATGCTTTCTATCTACGACTTGATAAGCGTAGTTCCTGAGGGCTGGCAGGAGAGCGGAGATCTTAGCGAGTATGCTTCCGATATTGAGCTTACCTGCTTAAGAATGGTTGAAGAAAACTATGCGGATAAGTATCCGGGTATATACAGTATCATCTCTTCCTGGCGCGCGGAGGATGACCTTTTCGACATCCTTTATTCCTATTTCTTCAGCACAGATAATACATATGCGTTAAAGGATCTTTACTCTCTCGGTATGCCTAAAAAGCTCGAGACTCTCTATACTTACGTGTTCAACGTGCTCGTGCAGATAAACAACATAAAGTATCTTGAGACTACCGACGCCTCGACCTTCCTTTACTATTACTACCGCTCAAATGAGGTAGCAAACGAGATAAAGGCTATGAAGGGAAGCGTTGAAGAATTCGTTTATCAGAATATGCCCGTTAATCATTGGTTCGGAATCTCCTCTCAGCAGGCTATTGACTTTGAGGATATGCTTGATTCTATCAGAACCGAGGCGTGCGGATATTACGATCTTTCGGCTTCTCTCGTTGGTAACAGCGAATATGAATCCATTGTAAGCGAATACGTGATCATTTTAAAGAACCTCTCAGAGACGGATGGATACGAGGCTACGGCAGATTATGCCGCGCGCGTAAAATCCGTGTTCGATAAATTTATTGCTCTCTCACCGAGCGAGCAGTACAGCTTACTTGCAACCTTCAACGTTTTATATACGGTCGGAAGGCCCGAGCTTACCTTTGACGATAGCGAGGAGAACTTAAAGACAGGATCGATAAGTCAGTTTAATATCATAATCAACAGCTTTATGAGAAGTAAGCTTTCGGCAGAGAACACCGCAATCTACAACAACCTTATTCTTGCTATTGAGATATATGCCAACAGATCCGGATATGACGGCTGGAAGAAGGACTTTACCGACAGAATGAATGCCGTTAAGACCGCTTTGGATTCAATGACAAACGAAGACGATAAGAATAATTTCAATACTTATCTCGGCGCGGCTTACAAAAAGTATTCCGATATCAAAGCAAATCTTGATGCCGATATTGAGCTTGGCGAATGGCAGGATGAGTTTGATATGCTGAGAGATGCTCTGATAAACGTGCAAACGGGTTATTCTATAATGTCAAGGAACGGAACCTATTTCCTTGCATCCTTCGAAAGAGCGTCAGCTATCGCGGAAAAAATACTTTCAGGCGCTTCCGACAAGATAAAAGAGGCTTATTATCACAGAGCTTTGTTTGAGGCGTATCCCGCGGATGCGGAAAAGGGAACCGAGGCAGTTTTCTGGACCTACGATTACGCAATTACGTTATATCGCAATGTCTACGTAGATTTCCTCTTGTTCTATAGCGAATCAAAAATCAATATATACGATACGTACGTTAATACAAACGTCGGAAAATTCCTTGACACATATTACGATATGATAGTTGCGTTCCTTGGCGGAAACGATGGTTCGGCTCCGATGTTTAACAGAGAAAACACCCTTAACGTGCTTAACGAGTTCAGACTTCTCAATTCGGCAACCAAATCTCTCTTTGGCATCTTGGATAATTTAGCGGTAGAAGACGGCGAACCCGTGTCCCTGTATTATTCCGCATTGAGCCTGTTCATAAAGGAAGCGTTTACCGAGAAGGCTGCGGCTGTAGCGACGAAGCTTTATCTTCTTGAGCAATACTATTACAGCTATGAGACAAGTCCTAACAGCGTAACGCTCAAGGCTCTTGTCGCAACGCTTGATCAGCTTAAGGAGCTTTATAAAGACCTTAGCGGTATAGATGCTGATTCCTTTGCGCCTCTCGTTGAGTCTTATGATTATTACGTTGAAAAATGCGAGGAATTAACAAAATAAGAAAAAATGTCGGCGCTTTATAGCGTATGATATTCAGTCAAAACTCGGTGTCCGAAGTGAAATACTTAATGCTTCGGGCGCCGAAAGAAAGGAAAAATCATGAAAAAGATTTTTGCATTGATACTCACGGTTGCAATGGCTCTTCTTGCTTTTTCTGCGTGTAAGGATAAAGAAGAGGATAATAAAAGCTATACGGTAACCTTTGATAGCGACGGCGGCTCGGAGGTAGCCTCTCAGACAGTAGAATCGGGCGAGAAGGCAACGAAGCCCGCAGATCCCGTGAAGGATAGATACACGTTTTTGGGCTGGTTTGTTGGCGGCGAGAAATACGATTTTGAAAAGCCCGTAACCTCCGACCTTACGCTCACTGCAAAATGGAGCGTAAGCGCATATACTGTAACTGTAAACGCAGATAACGGCGCTGAGGTTAAAACCGAAACAGTAGAGCATGGGGTGTTTGTAGAATTGCCCGAAAATCCAACTAAAACAGGCTTTGAGTTCTTAGGCTGGTTTGTTGGCGGTGAGGAATATGACTTCTCAACTCCCGTTACCTCGGATATTACGATAATAGCGAAGTGGAAGCAGATAACGTATAAGGTAATTATAGATTCAAACAACGGAGAAGAGCCTGTTAGTGAGACGGTGGCGCATGGGTCGTGTTTGGAATTGCCCGAAGACCCGGCTTACACAGGCTTTGAATTGTTGGGGTGGTTTGTCGGTGATGAGAGATACGATTTCGAAAAGCCTGTAACCTCCGGTTTTACTATTGTGGCTAAATGGCAGGCGGCGACCGTTGATCTTAGCGCGATAGCGGGAACGTGGAGCGGTGTTGAAAACGGTATCAATACGTATGAGCTTGTCATCGATGCTGACGGAAGCGTTACGGCTAAATACGAAAACTCGTATACCAAGGTCGAGCTGCAGAAAAATTACGTTCTCTTTGACGGAGAGAGGTTTACGTTCAATTATACAAGCGATCTCGTTTCGGGTGAGATGGTATTCGTATTTTCCAAAGACAATTACACTCTCACAACCAATTCCGCGGTGGCAGGACAGCAGCTTATCTTAACGAGAAAATTTGCGGTAACGTTTGACTATAACTACGAAAAATCAGGAGCGCCCAAAACTGTTTACGTTGAATACGGAAAAACCGTAACGGAGGAAAAGGCAACCAGAGTGGGATATAACCGTGACGGTTGGTATCTCGGCGAGACTAAGTTTAATTTCACAACGCCTATAACCTCGGATATCACTCTTGCGGCAAAATGGTCTGTTAAGAAGTACTCGGTTGTTTTCTATAAACAAAACGGCGTGAAGCTTAAGGAATTAGAGGTTGAATACAATCACGTGTTGACCGCGGACGAAATTCCTTCTTCGGGTATGATAACCAAGGATGGCTGTAAGTTTAACGGCAGATGGTACAGCTCTCTTTCCGCTACCTCTCCTCAAAATCTCGATAAGGGCATAACCGAGGCAAAGAAGTATTATCCCGGAATTATAGATCCCATGACCGATATCGCGGGAAGCTGGAGCGGAATAGATAAGAATGGAGTATCCTATGAGATCGTTGTGGACGCCGTAACGCAGAGCGTCAGCGCAGCTCTTGTCAAGGGCGGAGTAAGCGAGGAGCTTAACGTAACAACGGTCATGTTCAAGGAATTTTCGGGCACGACCAAGCTCATTATAAGATATAAAACCGAGGGAAGCGCTACAGAGACGCCGATAACCCTCACGTATACTAACGGAACATTTACAGCCTCGAATTCTTTGATTCTTTTCAAGGAAGGGGCAGTGAAGTATACGGTTACCTTCGATTCGGACGGCGGAACTGAGGTTGCGCCTCAGAACGTAGGAGAGGGCGGAAAGGCGAACGAGCCAACAGAGCCTACGAAAGACGGACTTTCCTTTGCGGGCTGGTATCTCGAAGGCGTTAAATATGATTTTGCGTCCACGGTGACTAAGGATATAACCCTCGTAGCAAAATGGGTAACGAGCCGCAACGTAACGTTTGATTACGGATACGCCGGTAAATATCCCGAAAGCATAACGGTTGCGGACGGCTTTGCCGTACAATCCATAGGCAATCCCACGAGAAGTAACTATACCTTCTTGGGCTGGTATCTCGAGGACGAGGAGTATGATTTTGCCTCTCTCGTAACAAAGGATATAACTCTCGTCGCTAAGTGGCAGGGCGTAAGCAAAACCGTTAAAATTTACAAGCAGGACGGAACTCTTTATAAGGAAATAGTTGACGCCGAGTACGGAAAAACCGTAGACGAGGTGCTGAGAGAAAAATTGACTGCCGAGGAGTATATGAATCTTTCCTCAAATCTTTGTACTGTTGATGGCTCATACTTCACGGGAATGTGGTTTACAAGCGCTATCGGTACGACAGAGGTTAAATTCTCGGATACGATAACCGGCAATAAGAACATTTACGCCGCCTTCGTTTCGCCTCTCATTAAGGATTTTGAGGGCGTTTGGAATTGTGTTATTGACGGTAAGTTTTATGAAATTACCGTGACCGTAGAGACCGATTCGCTCGGAAATATAACCGACGTAGAGGCAATCGTCAACGACGGAACGTCATACGCGGCGCTTTGGATAAGAACTTACGTAAAAGAGGGAAGCAAGCCGGAAATTCATATAGCATCCGATGCTGATTTAGAGAAGCTCTTAATAACGTATATCGTCGATGAAGCTACGGGTGATTACAGTTGGTTTTGTTCCGAGCAGCCGCTCACAAAGCAATAAGCGGCTTTTAAAACGGAGAAAAACCGTAACGGTGGCCGATGTTATCGAAATAATAAACCATTACTCTTGTTAACGCAAAAAAACAAAGGAAGAAAGCAAAATCTTAGTCTGTAGTTTTATGACAAAGAGGATTTTGCTTTCTTTTTATGCGCGTTTTCTTTGGCAGTTAGATGTTTAGTAAAGCAGCTTATATTCCGTTTTTGAGATTGATTTTTGCAAAAAATATAACATTTTGTAAACAGTTCGTTACAAAACGCAAAGAAAAAAGATGTATAATTTAATAAATGTGTCGCTAATTAATGAGCAAATACCGATTTCCCCAAAATATGATATACAATCGAAAAAATGTAAAAAGTCACCGCTTAGCGCATTATACCTGAATCAGAACACGCTAAGCGGTGATTTTATTGTACTTTATTCAATTCTTTTGCTTGATTAAGATCGTTGAATGTCGTTTGATTTTTGTGCGGAATCGGCTTCCAACCCAGATTTTTTGAGAAAATAGCGACAAATTCTGCAGGAGTTGCGATAAGAATGAAGAGCGGCCAAAGTACAGTTGAAAGAATTTTAGTCTTAAGAAAAAACAAAGAAAAGCAAAACGATTGAAATGTTTATAAGAATGTGGTATAATAAACTTATTTATAAGTAAGAATTTGTGTGAGATAAACGGAGGCTTTCGTGAAGAAAATAAAAGACTACCTATCGTTCTTTTTGACAATGCTGAAAATAGGATTATTCACCTTTGGCGGCGGATATGCTATGATAGCGTTGCTTGAAAATGAGTTTGTAGCAAAAAAGAAATGGCTTGAAAAAGATGAATTTTTGGATGTTGCGGCGATTGCCGAATCCACGCCCGGTCCCATTGCTATTAACGCGGCTACTTACATAGGATACAAAAACGCCGGAATTATAGGCTCGATTATTGCTACGCTTGGAATTTGTATTCCTTCGTTTGCTATTATCTACGCTATATCACTGTTCTTTGACGCGTTTCTTTCGTTTACACCGGTCGCATACGCTTTCAAGGGTATTCAGATATGCGTGGTGTATCTGATCCTTGCGGCAGGGCTGAAAATGCTGAAGCAGATGAAGAAAACCGTGTTTAATATTATCATTATTTCGGTAACGCTTATCTGTATGCTCGTGTTTTCGTTGTTCGCGGTGAAGTTCTCGACGATATTTTACATACTGATAAGCGGAGTATGCGGTGTAGTGGTATATCTTCTCGGTAAAATCGGGAAGGGGGAAAAACAATGATATATCTCAAATTGTTCTTAACCTTCCTTCAAATCGGCGCATTCTCCTTTGGCGGCGGATATGGAATGATATCGCTGATAAGAGAAAAGGCTTTGATGTACGGTTGGCTTACCGAGGAAGAAATGCTCAATATGATTGCCGTAGCTGAATCCACTCCCGGACCGATAGCTGTTAATATGGCAACCTTCGTAGGTTCGGCTCAAGGCGGTTTTCTCGGCGCATTTCTTGCCACGCTTGGTGTGGTATTGCCATCGTTTGTTATCATTCTTATGATTGCGTCTTTGATACGCAACGTGCTGAAATACGCGGGTGTAAAGGCATTTCTCGGCGGTATCCGCCCGTGCGTTGTCGGCTTGATACTCGCAACGGCAATCACGATGTTTATGGGGACGGCAATCGGCTTTGGCAAGATAGGAGATGCGCTCGAAATAGACTTTAAGGGCATTATCATATTTGCCATATTGATAGCAATCAGCCTCACGGCAAAGCTTGCGTTTAAGAAAAAAACATCTCCGATACTGATGATACTCATATCCGCGGGGCTGGGTATTTTGATGTATTCACTATAAGAGCTATGATAAAAAAATTACAGTTTACAGAGGACGTTAATATCTTTCTGTTTTTTAGAGGAAAATCTTATGGTCAGAAAAAAGAAATTTAAGCTTTCGACTACGCAGATCATATTGCTCAGCTTTCTTGTGACAATTCTCGTAGGAAGCGGGCTTTTGGCGTTGCCGATCAGCTCTGCCGACGGTGAATCGGTTCCATATCTTGATGCGCTCTTTACGGCAACAACCTCCACCTGCGTTACGGGGCTTGTTACGCTCCCTACGGTGTCAACGTGGAGCGTATTCGGGCAGATAGTAATATTATTTTTAATACAGATCGGAGGTCTTGGCATTATCACAATTATGTCGGGCTTGATGCTTCTCTTGAACAGGAAAATGGGCATTGGAGACCGTTTGCTTATTCAGGATGCATTCAATCTTAATACGATGTCGGGACTCTCTAAGTTTGTTAAGAACGTACTGTTAGGCACGTTTATCATTGAAGGAATAGGGGCTATTCTGTATATGCTTGTGTTCGTTCCCGACTTTGGTGCAAGAGGCATTTGGATATCGGTATTCAATTCGGTCTCCGCCTTTTGCAACGCAGGAATTGATATAATAGCTGAAAACAGCCTTTGCGGCTATGCCGCAAATCCCATTATCAATATCGTCACCTCGGCGCTCATTATCCTTGGCGGTCTCGGTTATATCGTATGGTGGGACGTGCTTCGTGTCGTTAAGAGTAGTTCGAAAAAGAATCGCAGGATATTCAGGCGTCTTACCTTGCACTCAAAGATTGCTATCACCGTTACCGCAGGACTCGTTATTGTCGGCGCGATCCTTATATTTGTTTTTGAATACGCAAATCCGTTGACCATCGGAGATATGTCCTTGTTTGATAAAATTCAAGTATCCGTCTTTCAATCGGTCACCACGAGGACTGCGGGCTTTGCTACAATTCCGCAAGAAAATTTGACAAATGCCTCTGCCGCCGTATCAATTATCTTAATGCTCATAGGCGGTTCTCCCGTGGGAACTGCAGGCGGTATGAAAACCGTAACCGTTGCCGTCCTTATCTGTTCGGCATTTGCTACCGTCAGAAACAAGAACAGCGCAACCTTGTTCGGCAGACGTATTTCGGAGGAATCGGTGAAAAAAGCGGTTGCCGTGGCTGTAGCATTTCTTACAATATGCTCCGTATCGACGATATTATTGATGGCAACGAGCAACGCCCAGGCTATTGATGCGGTCTATGAAACGGTCAGCGCAACGGCAACTGTAGGGCTTTCAAGAAATTTGACGGCAACGCTTGATACGTTTGGAAAGCTCATTATAACAGTAACAATGTATTTCGGAAGAGTCGGCCCAATATCACTTGCGGTGGCGCTGGGCAGTAAAAACGAAAGTCAGAACGTAATTTCCGAGCCGACGGAAGATATAAGTATAGGATAAAGGAGAAGTACAATGAAAGCAAAAAAAACATACGCAGTCTTTGGACTTGGAAGATACGGCGCAGCCGTGGCGAGAGAGCTTGTAGAGAATGGTATGGAGATTATCGCCGTAGATAACAATGAAAAAATCGTCAACGATGCGGCGGCATCTCTCCCGGTGTGTAAATGCGCCGACGTGACAGATGCGGAGGTTATTTCCCGTCTTGGAATAGGTAATATTGATACCGTTATCGTTTGTATGGCGAGCAATCTTGAGGCGAGCGTTATGGCGGTCACGCTGTGCAAGGAGGCGGGGGTTAAGACGGTTATCGCAAAATGCGCAAACGAAATGCAGCAAAAAATATTGCTACGCGTGGGCGCGGATCAAGTAGTTTTTCCCGAGCACGAGTCGGGAATCCGCCTTGCCAGAAATTTACTCAGCTCGGGCTTCATCGATATGATTGCTCTTTCAAATGATGTGTCTATAGTGGAAATTGACGTTAAGGATGAGTGGTGCGGTAAAAATTTAATCGAATTAAATCTCCGTAAAAAATACGGATTCAATATTGTTGCCATTAAGAAGGGCGAAAAGGTTAACGTCAATATCAATCCCGAGCATGTCCTTGATGCTCAAAGCACACTGATAGTTATCGCAAATACGGTAAAATTGGGAAAATTGAAATAAGCGTTGAGTGCTGACGGTTTATTGTCGTCAGCACTCAAATTTTGAGCCGCGGTAAGAAAGCTCCCGACGAAAGAAGGTAGATTTGTTTTTGAAAAAAGGTTGAATTTCTCTTTTTTAAAGGTATACGTATGGAGGCAGAAGCGGATAAAATCTAATAAAGAGTCAGGCGTTGTAGAAAACCTCTTATATCTGTTTTTTGACGCAAATCCTTGCAAATGAGTAAAAACACCTTGATTTATTTGCACTGTTGTGATATAATAAAAAAATCAAAACGAGCAATTTGAAGGAGGTGAGCCTATGGAGATAGGATATGCGATATGTTTAATAGCCGCCGTAGGCTTGCTGATAGCCTACTTGTTTATGGTCAAGGATAAGGAATTTTGGCTGACGATGCTGTATATCAGCAT
>SVUD01000036.1 GCA_015063445.1 Oscillospiraceae bacterium | reverse complement strand
GTTCTCCCACTTTGCGCTGACAACAAAGTTACCTCTTGCGACGAGTCCCTCGTAAGAGCCCGTAGCCCAGGCGGAAGGTATAGCCGCAAGCGGCTCAATATATCCCGACTGGCTCTGAAGAAGCATTTCGGCAACGCCTGCTGTGCCGCCGAAGTTACCGTCTATCTGGAAGCCTGCCGGTGTCTTTGACCAAAGGTTAGTGGCGGTTCTCATAGAAAGAAGCTTCTGATACTGGCGGTAAGCCTCTTCGCCTACTCCCGCTCTTGCCCATAGATTCTGTCTATGCGCTATGGACCAGCCCCAGCTATCTCCCGCAGTTCCCATTTCTCTTTGAGAAAGCGTATATTTTGCCGCATCTACCCAAGCGGGTGTGCTTGAATTAATAAGATTTCCGGGATAAAGACCGACAAGCTGAGATATATGTCTGTGAGCATACTCACCGAGATCTCCGTAATAGTCTTCCTCACGGAATTCCTTAACCTGTCCCGAGTATCCTACAACAATGGGATCATAGTTCGGGAGCTGCTCCATGATGGTTGCGAGAACGCTCTCACCGTCGTCTGTGGGCTTAATGCCGAGTATATCTGCTGCAGCGAGTGTGTAATATCCGTTGGTGTACGCAAAGCTCTGGTCGTAGGTCGTGCCCTTTGTATAATACCATACGCCGTCTACCCACTGCTCAGGTGAGTCACCTCGTATGCTGAGGTACGTACCGTCATTCTCCTTCGCAAAGGTCTTCGTGATGTATTGAGAAGCGCCCTTCAAAGCGGGATATACTGTTTCTTCCAATATGACAAGATCTCTTGTGAAGTCATAATAATCCCAGAACATCTGCGTTGTAAATCCAACGTTTCCGGGACCGGGAGAAGAAGATATATGCATTGCCTGGCTTCCTACGCCTATAGTCCAACCGTTGCCGCCGTCCTTATCAAGATTTGTATCGTACATACTGCCAGAAATAACGGAGGTGGCGTTCTTCTGCGCCTGAGGTAAGAAGGCTTCGAAGAAGTCTGCATACGAACCGAAGGTTTCCGCAAGATTTGTTGAGAAAGCAGGCCAATAGTTCATCTGAACGTTTATATTATGCCAATATCCCGAGCCCCAGGGAGCAAGATTGTATCTGTTCCAAGTTCCCTGCAGGTTTGCGGGGAGCGAGCCCTCTCTTGATGAAGATATAAGAAGATATCTTCCGAACTGGAAATAAAGCTCCTCAAGGTATGCGTCGTGCGTACCGTTTACGTAGTTTTTCAAAAGAACGTCTGTCGTAACGGTAGGAACCTTGCCGCCAAAGTCAACGTTTACTCTTCCAAAGAGATTGTCATAATCGGCAATATGTCTTGCGCGAAGCTCTGCATACGTATAGCTCATTGCAGCAGTAAGCTCAGCCTCTGCGGTTGCGGCTGCGTCAATTGTTGAGGTGCTGAGCTTTTGTGACGGATCGGTCGTAGTAAAGATGTCGCTCGAAAGCTCGTAGTTCGTGCTGAGCGTAATTACGATATACGCAGAGGTTGCTCCGCTGACGGTGAGTGTTCCGTTATCAACAGCTCCATCCTCGTTAGTTCCGTTGTTTGCCGTGACAGTACCGCCGTTATTGACTACCTTGTATCTGCCGACAAAATCAACGTTATTGTAGCCGAGGTTGCCCGAAAGAGTAATGGTTCCGTCTGCATTCGCAACTACGGTTCCGTGCTTTGAAAATCCGTCTCCCTCTTTTACCATATAATCCTGTTCATACGGTATTGTGGGGCGTAATGTAAAGTTAAGGTTACTTTCACCCGATGCGGCAAGGTAAATCACTATAGCTTTATCGGGATATGAGGTGAAGTATTCTCTCGAATAATTAATACCGTTATATGTATAATTAACGGTCGAAACCGCGGTTCTTAAGTCAAGCGCTCTTTTGTAATTTGTAACGCTTGCGTGAGAATGACCAAAGTCGAGATAGGTCTCGGAGAAGTTGTTAAGTCCTCCGCCGTAACGCTTAGCGTCGTTCAGGGTATCAACCTGAACCAACTGACTTGAAAGCGTATTATCGGTTATCTGAATTCTTTCGGTATCGGTTCTGCCGAAAACGTTTATTCCCGAATAACCGTTACCAAGAGGCAAGGACCATTTTTCCCAGCCGTCATCGGCAATATCACGATATTCGCTCGTTCCGGAATAACCCTTTGATAATTCCTCATTGCCGTAAGGCGCTTCCTCATCATACCAGAGGGAAAGCTCCTTTTTGGGCGTTGAAATGATTTCGGCATCGGCTCTTTCGACCGCCAAGGAAACAAGTCCCGTCGAGCCTATAATAGGAAGAACCATTGACGAAACCAAGAGTAAGGCTAACGCTCTTTTCTTCATTTTTATAAATCTCCTTTTTAGTAATTATATTTAATGAAAAATTAGTATTTATATTTAATGACAAAGCCAAACACGGCAGCGTCTATTTGCCCGGATTAACGTAAGATAGTATTCCCGAGCTTTCAGCTCCCTTCTCGCTCACCGCGCAAACTCGGTAGGTTGTTCTCTTGTTTTCCTCGTTCTTGTTCGCTTTATAAGTGTAGGAAGTTTCCGAGGTCGTACCGATGAATGTATAATCGCTGTCGTTCATAACCGCTTTGTATACGTTATATCTTACAGCGTCGGGGCTCGCGGTCCAGCTGAGAGCGTAGTTGTTTTTATCGAGCGCACTTACCGTAAGTCCCAAAGGAGCTTCAACACGCTCAACGTCGGTAAGATTAGAGATTATATAAGTCTTTCCTGCCTCGGTATTGAATGAAATAGCGTTATTTGCAAGCTGAGTATGGTTTACGGTAGTGCCGTCTGCCGTGAGAACTACCGCATTCGCAAGACCTGCGTGCTTTATCTTACATTCGCCGCCCGCATTCGAGGTAACGTTAAACACCTTAGCGTTTCCGTTCTCCCACTTTGCGCTGACAACAAAGTTACCTCTTGCGACGAGTCCCTCGTAAGAGCCCGTAGCCCAAGCGGAAGGTATAGCCGCAAGCGGCTCAATATATCCCGACTGGCTCTGAAGAAGCATTTCGGCAACGCCCGCTGTGCCGCCAAAGTTTGCATCAATCTGGAAGCCCGCGGGTGTCTTTGACCAAAGGTTAGTTGCGGTTCTCATAGAAAGAAGCTTCTGATACTGGCGGTAAGCCTCTTCGCCTGCCCCAGCTCTTGCCCAGAGATTTTGCCTGAATGCCAATGACCAGCCCCAAGCATCCGCCGCGTTGCCAGTCTCACGCTCTTTGAGAGTATACTTTGCCGCATCTATCCAAGCGGGAGTATTGGAATTTATGATATTTCCCGGATAGAGTCCCACGAGCTGAGAGGTATGCCTATGGGCGTATTCGCCAAGCTCACCGTAATAGTTCTCCTCTCGGAATTCCTTGACCTGTCCCGAGTAGCCTATAACGATAGGGTCGTAATTCGGAAGCTGCTCCGAAACGGTTGAGAGAACGCTCTCTCCCTCGTCCGTGGGCTTAATACCGAGTATTTTAGCAGCCTCAAGGGTGTAATATCCGTTGGTGTACGCAAAGCTCTGGTCGTAGGTCGTGCCCTTTGTATAATACCATACGCCGTCAACCCACTGCTCAGGCGAGTCACCTCGTATGCTGAGATACGTACCGTTTTCCTCCTTCGCAAAGGTTTTGGTAACGTACTGCGACGCACCCTTGAGGGCAGGATAAACGGTATCCTTTAATATGTCCTTTTTTCTTGTAAAATCGTAATAGTCCCAGAACATCTGCGTTGTAAAGCCGACGTTTCCGCAGCCGGGAGAGGAGACGATACGGAAAGCCTCGCAGCCTATACCAACCGTCCAACCGTTGCCGCCGTCCTTGTCAAGATTTGCGGCATAGCTGCAGGAATCGGAGTCCGCACCGTTAAAATCAAGACCGAGATTTGATTCGTATTTTTCGCCCTTGATTGCCGAGGTAGCAAACATTTCCGCCCTCGGCAGAAACGCCTTCCAATATTCAACGTACGGATCAAACGTTTCCACAAGGTTAGCCGAGAACGCCGGCCAGTAATTCATCTGAACGTTAACGTTATGCCAATATCCCGAGCCCCAGGGAGCAAGATTGTATCTGTTCCAAGTTCCCTGCAGGTTTGCCGGGAGGCTTCCTTTTCTCGACGATGAAATCAAAAGATATCTTCCAAACTGGAAATAAAGCTCTTCAAGATACGCGCTTCGCTTACCGTTTGCGTAGTCACGAAGAAGCTCATCGGTAGTAACGCTCGGAGCCTCGCCGCCGAGGTCTACCTCGACTCTTGAAAAGAGAGCGCTATAATCGTCTATATGCCTTTTGCGAAGCTCTTCGTAGGTGTACTTCAATGCGGCGGAAAGCTCCGATTCTGCGGTTTTAGCCGCATCTATACTTGAATTTTTCAATTTCTCTTTCGGGTTATCGTTAAGGAATATATCGCTCGAAAGCTCGTAATTCGTGCTGAGCGTCATAACGATATAGGCAGAGTCAGCGCCCTTTACTGTAATAGTACCGTTATCCTTAATTCCGTCTGCGTTCGTTTCGTTATTTGCCGTTACCGTACCTCCGTTATTGACCACCTTGTATCTGCCGACGAAATCCAAATTATTGTATCCGAGATTACCTGACAGAGTGATAGTCGCATCGGCGTTTGCGACCACGGTTCCGCACTTTGAAAATCCGTCTCCCTCTTTCACCATATAATCCTGTTTATACGGTATTGTGGGGCGTAATGTAAAGTTAAGGTTACTTTTACCCGATGTCTTAAGGCAAATCACTATGGCCTTATCGGGATATGAGGTGAAGTATTCTCTCGAATAATCAATGCCGTTGTATGTATAATTAACGGTCGAAACTGCGGTTCTTAAGTCAAGCGCTCTTTTGTAATTTGTAACGCTTGCGTGCGAATGACCAAAGTCGAGATAGGTCTCGGAGAAGTTGTTGAGTCCTCCGCCAAAAAGTCTTTTATTCAAGCGGCGTTCATCGTCCTGCCACTTAACTATGTTTAACGGACTTGAAAGCGTATTATCGGTTATCTGAATTCTTTCGGTATCGGTTCTGCCGAAAACGTTGATTCCCGAGTAACCGTTCCCCTGCGGAAATGACCATTTTTCCCATCCGTCATCCGCAATATCACGATATTCGCTCGTTGCGGCGTAGGCACTCGAAATATTCTCGTTGCCGTACGGAGCTTCCTCGTCGTACCAGAGCCTCAAGTCCTTTTTAAAGAGCGAAACAACGTCCTTTTTTGTCAGTTTCACGTATACCCCTCTCTTCTTTTTGTACTATTTATTTCATTATACACTATTAAAATATAAAATACAATGTAATTTTTTTGTGAAAATACATCTGTAAGGTTTTACATTTGCTGTACTCTTATATGCAATTTTACCAAAAAATATATCGTTTCTTATCTGTACAATTTTCTTTATTTAGTAAAAATGCCTATCCGCAGCCAAGGACCGCGGACAGGCATTTTTCAAATATTTATTTTATAGGCGTTGACGATATCTCTTAACTCACCCACGGTATGAACACCCAAGGCTTTGTAAATCTTTTTTATGTGATAACGGACGGCGTCTACAGTCATAAATAATCTTGAAGAAATTTCCTCATAGCTATTAAAGCCACATAGCTCACGCACTATTCTTCTGTCAATCGGTGACAGAGAAGAAAACGAGCTATCGATTTCTTTAATCTTATTTATGTTCTCATCCGTGATCTCATAGCTGTCGCTATACAGCATTTTATACTGTGTATATCCCAACCGTTCAGAGCGCTCAACTATATCGGCTCCGCCCGTGCTCTCTCTGTCGATGATCTGCATTTTAATTTTGATGCTGAACGTGCTGAGATCGGCAAACTTAACTATGCTGTTTATCGCGCAAAGAGCAATGTCTGCCATCGACTCAAAATCATATATTACCGTAGTCAAACGAGGCGAAGTGTTATCAGCTATCCAAAGACCGCCGTTACCCACAACATACAGCCGACTCGGGACGTCGATACCCATTTCACGACAACGCTTACATAAATAAACCGCTATAATGTCATTAGCGCAAATTACGCTGTCATATTCCGATATTCTGCGGTAGAAACGCATAAAGCATTCCTCGATATCTCTGTTTGTTCGATAAATATTATCTGAGGAATTCCACAGAGCAAAGACGCTCGCTTTATCCGCATCGGAGGTGTCGTTTTCCTGCACGCCAAACAAAGCAGTTTTATATCTATGCTTCTCACGCAGCATTTCTATAGATCTTTTTATTATGTCTCTCTGATCGAAATCTATTGAGCTTACGTCAGAACCGTATTTCACGCTTTTCCCATAAAGCAATACGATATGCAAATCGGGATTCTTTATTTACTCGATAACCGAATCGATCCATTTCGAATCAACTCCGAGCAAAAACGCAAATCCGTTATGCTTTGACGCCGAGATATCTTCGCCGTTTTCTATCAGCTTTATAGATAAACCGTATTTGACCTTCACTTTTTCAAAGCTTGCAAATACGACCTTTCCCCAGTAAAAATTAACGAACGGCTTATGCACGAAAACAGTTATTTTTTTCTGCGCAGACATGCTTTTCTCCTACAACCTTAAAAAGAGTCATTATTCAAACAGCTAAACTTCACCGTAATAAACTTTAATTTGACTCCTAAAATATTTGATTAAATTATACCATTTAAGCAGCGCTTTGTCAAGCATTGGAGACTAAACGCTTAAACGGAATTACAATACGTCCCAATTCATCAATTTTGCGAATAATCTTGATTTTCATTAAATTTTGTCCTCTTTTCTTTTTAACTGTTAGTTTGGTTTTCAAACCACGAGTATATTTTATCATACTCATATTGTCGAAAACGCTCGAAATACGGTGATAAATAAAAAAAGAGTTTTTTTGCAGTAATCAAGCGAAAAAAGGGTACTGTGAAGCCACAATACCCTCATTTATTCAGTTCCAAATCCCCTCTTAATCAAGGTAATTTAGATAAGTATCTATAAGAGCTTCAAGCGCTACTCTCTGCTTCGGAGTCAATCTTGAAAGCTTTGACGCAATTTGCTTGTCACCGTACAAATTCCGTGTAGAAACTATGTCTCTCAAAAGATAATCTGCAGATACGTCTAATACCTCTACAAGCTTGATAAACATATGCATACTCGGTATTTTCATGCTACGCTCAATTTGGCTAACATATTCAACGCTGATATCCAATTTCTCGGCAAGTTGCTCTTGTGTTAAGCCGCATCTCTTTCGCGTTTCCTTGATTCTATCTCCCATAGTAAGTTTATCCATTATCTCGCCCCACACCATTAGTTTGAATTTCGTACTAACATTATAAACTTAAAACAGGAATTTTAAAACGAACTACAACATCATAAATAGAACCAACAGTTCTTGTTGAGGTAATTACAAAAGGACCGAACGTTTTTTTGCTCGATCCTTTCGTTTATCTAACCGCCACGAATCCCGTTGGGATTCATTTCACGATTTTTTAAAATCATTTCACGAGTGTTCCGACACTCATTTCAAGCTCGTGAAACGAGCATTTCACCGCACAAATTCACTCGTTAATTTATGCTCGTGCCCATTTCCCAGATACCGTCGCTCTCTTCGTACCAAGGCGTCTCAGTACCCGGCGAGGTAACGATAATATCTTCGGTTGAAAGCTTTACAACCTCAACTTCGGGGTTAATATATTTTTTCATTTTCTAACCTCCACTTCTTCACTTTTCACTTTTACTTATTACTTCCGATTACGGAGTTTCTGTAATCGGCTGCGCTTTCGGTATACTTAACGAACGATTTAACGAGAGATTCGTGAGAAGTACCGAGAGAGCCCTTGATGAAGTCTGAGATGTGGTAGCTACCGCCCTCACCATAGGTGATAACCTCGCAAAGCGCATATGCGTATACGTCAAGCTCAACGTATGCGCCGTAGGTTTCATCAGTACCAATTACGGTATTAAGCTTTCTGCCGTTTGCGAAGAATTCTACGCTCGTATCTGTTACGTAGAAGCGAATAGTGGGCTTTGCGTCAAGGTTAAGAGTTACGTTTGTAACAATTCCCGCGCTGTCACTTTCGGTTGTACCTACAGAGGTGGGCTCGGCGGTATAATCTCCGATTATTTCATCTATAAGAGCGGTTACTCTTGCGATTTCGTTTTCCTCGTTATGCGCTGTAAAGTACTTGTACGCTTCCTTAATGTAGTTAAGAACGTCCTTGGCGAGCGTTTTTTCAACCTCTGTACCATTGGCGAGGAGCTTGGTGGAATATTTGATGATTGAGAAGGTATACGTTGCCTTTGCGGTATTTCCTGCCGCTGTGACGGTTGCTACGAGCTTTACATCCCCAGCCGCCTCGGAAGAGCCGAGAGGTATGCTTACAAGGTAATACTCATTTCCGTCACCAAGCGTTATAATGCTTTCGGCGAGGTCGGAAACGTTGTATTCTATGCCGCCGAGGGTGAATGCTTCGAGGTTGTTCTTGGGAACGTATACGTTCATTACAAGCTCGTTACCGAGAGTAATGCTCATTTTGGGAGCAAAGCCAACCTTAACCGTTTCGCAAAGCTTATAGGTTTCGGTGCTTGCGTCTGCCGATGTCTTTACAAAGGTGAGCGAAATTCCCGAAGCGGTGGCGATTGCTATTGGACTGTCAGCGGCGTGCATATTGGTTATGGCAAGAGGCGCTTCTACGCCCGTAGGAAGAACGAGAGAGGTATAATTACCATTCTTATCCTTACCAAATACGAGGCTATCCGAATAACCCTCATCGTTATTCATATCTACGAAGCGGTTCATCGATTTTTCACTCTTTGCGATTATCTTACCGCCGTTTATAGTGATATTGAACACCGTTCTGTTTCCGCTCGAATAGAGCGAGGGGAACATAATCGCATTGTCATGAGAGCTCTTATAGTCGAACGTGCAGTTATCAAATTCTGCGTTACATTCAATCTTAAGACTGCCGTTCTTAACTGTGGAATATCCGTTTTCCCAGGTCTGGAACATTACGTTTGTGCCTGTATGCGTGGAATAGAACTTAACGTCCCCGAAGAAGAAGTTGACCTCTCCGTTACGCTTAAGATCCGCCGCATAGTTTACGCAGAATAATGCGTTGCCGGCAATTTTCTTGATAGGTCCGTTCTTAAAGATATACGTTCCTCTGACGTCTGTTCCCGTACCGGAATTTTTGCTGTAATATACGTCTACAAGGTATCCCTGAGACTGCTTTTCAAGAGTATAACCGTTAAGGTCTACGGTAAGGCTTCCGGTGAAGTTGTAAAGAGAGGTCTTTACGTTCTGGATAGCATTATTACGAAGAAGAATTACGTAGTCGCCCGCTACGTCTGTGCTGAGCATTGCCGAGGTTGCCGAGCCGAAGTCGGAATATGCGCCGACAAACGTTTTATCTGCCTTGAAGAGCGCTATCGGATAAGTGGTAGCCGAGATATACGCTACGGGAATATCACCGTAAACGGTCGTTTCGGGAAGAACAGGACCTGAAACGGAAGTGAGCTTATAAATAACAACTCCGTTTGCCTCGCTATCCTTCGTGAAGGACATGGTATCTCCGTTAAAGGTATTTGATATCGGCTCAACGCCCGAGGAAAGCTCGAGAGTCGTGTAGTTGCCGTTTGAATCCGCTATGAAGGTAAAGCTATCTGCTCTCGTGCCCGTTGTGTTCATTTCAACAAGGCTGCCTATCGCTTTATCGGAAACGATCTTTCCGCCCTTGAACTCTACGTGGCATACCATTCTGTCTGCATCCGAGGTGGATTTGAGACGAAGCATTACGGTGCCTGCCGCAGAATTCTTAAAGTCAAGCGTACAGTCGGTAAAGGTGAAGTAGTTCGTTATGCACTCGCTGCCGTTTGTATCCGTTACTCCCGTGAAGTTATTTTCCCAGGAGAACGTAATGAGAGAGTGAGTGGATTTAGCTGTCGATCTAAAGGTTATGTTTTCAAAATTGAACTTAAAGTTAACAGAAGTTGACATTTTGCCGTTATAGTTGGTGTTTACTATTGCGGTTCCGCTTACTCTGTCTATAATTCCGTTAACTAACGTATAAGTACCTCTTAAGCCTGCGTTGTTTGTGCTGTTAACGAAGAAATCGAACACGTAGTTTCCGCCTGAGGTAAGATTCAGCTTATGTCCGCCAAGATCAATCTTAAGCTTACCGGTAAAGTGAGCTATATCAGCTTTAGTGCTCTTCTCTCCGTCCTTACGCATGAGGATAACGAGATTGGCGTTTTTGTTGTTCAAATACGATGATTTTATCTGCGTCATAGCAGCTCCAAGGTCTGTATAACCGCCAATGAAACGCTCGGCAAGAGCCTTGCTCATATCAAAGAGAACAAAGGGATACGCATCCGCGGAATGATGAGTTTCTGGAATAGTTCCGTACTCGGTTTCAACAGGCTTTACGTAGCTTGATTCCTTGATGGAATACTTCTTTTCTGTCTGATTTTCGGATGAAACCTCAAATACGAGAGTTTTGGTAAGGTCGCTTGAAACGTATGCGTCTGTGAACGCCGTTACGTCTGCGCCTGTGGGAGCTGTGAGAGTTACGTATTCACCAAGTGAATTTTTGGACAAGCCAACCACGTCTCCCGCATCGGTTTTCACAAAGACAACCGCATTTTTGCCCGCTATGATATTACCGCCTGCAATATCAAGCTTAACCTTAGTCAAGCTCTTGCTGTCTCCCGCAAGGTTTATCATAACGGAATCCTTGATAGCGTTCGTGAAGTCAAAGGTACAATCGATAAACGTAAGGTCAGCAGTCATACCGTAAGAGCCGTTTTCCCAACACGCCGTGATAAATCCCGAAGCAATCGACGTTCCGCGGGCGATAGCGAAGGTTACGTTTTCAAACTCGAAATCAAAGTGCTTCAAGCTTCCGTTAAGAGATGACGAAGCGGAATGATTAAGACCGATGAGGGGAGCTTTTTTCGCTACGACCGTACCGTTTTTAAGAATGATATTAGTGGTAAAGAGCGTGTTATCGGTAACGGAAGCGTAGATATCGAAGAGATATCCTTCCGCTCTGGTAAAGGTATTTTCGCCAAGGTCAAGCGTAAAGCTTCCGTTAAAGTGAGTAAGATAATTTGAGCTTACATCAAGGACACTTGTGGTGTAGTCCGTACGAAGAAGAACCACAACCTCATTTCCCTCGCCCAAGGAGCCGCGAAGCTGCTCGTGAGCCGCTATTACCGCACTAGTCCAATTTGCCTTTGCTACAAGGAATTCACCGTTCATAAAGATAGCGAAGGGATACTCGCTTTTAGGATACTCTGAGGGGATAGTACCGTAACCTGTATTCTCTTCATTACCGCCGACGGTTTCTATAGAGAATACTACGTTTTGACCGTCAGATGTAAATGTATATTTACCATCGGTGAGATTTATAGAAGTTGCGGCAGCTCCGCCAACACTCATAAGAACGCTGTTAACCGAGAAGCCGTCAAGCGCATTAAAGGTTACCGTAACTGTGTCACCGGCACTGTAAAGTCCACCGCCAGCAATGCTTGCGTTATCGCCCGAGCCCGATACTATGCACTTTCCGTTAAAGGCGTTAACAGCATTTACAAATTCGATGCCGAGATATTCCTGCGTTGCCGCGTTATAATGCCAGGTATCAATCTGACCAAAGCCCGATGCAAAGCCCGTTTTTGCATCTAGCATACAAACGTTTTTAATAGTTTCGTCGTTCGCAACGTTACGCTGAGCCTCAAGTACCTTGTTATAGTATGAACCCTCTTCAAGATATCCCGAAGGGATTTTTTCACCGTTGGGATTGAATATGATCTTACCGAATACAAAGGGCATATCGCTGCTCTCTACACCCGTTCTCTCTTCAACGTCCGTTCTGACATCCTTGATAAGAGCGCAAAGAAGCGCTTCGTACTGCTCGCTGTATGCGTCATAGCTTTCAGCGCAGCCCTGCATCCACCACATTCCCTGAATTACGGGAGTGTAGCCCATTGCGCGAAGCTCGTATATTGCGCTTTCAACGGTGTCGATAAAGCTGTTGTAAAGATATCCTATTTTGTTTCCGTCGGTGCTGATAGAGTTATCGGTGATATACGAGGGAGACGTCCACGTTCCCTTTGCGGCGCTCGTGGGCGCAAGATACGTTCCGCCCTCCGCATATTTGATTATGGCGTGCATCTCGCCCGTATTACCGAGCGCACTCGCTATACCTATTTCATTTCCCGATTTCTTATTAGTCTGTCCGAGACCTACTCTTGTGGGTACGAAATTGCTCACCCACTGCTCACCGTAGCCGTAGTAAAGAACGTTTTCAAAGCCGTTTATGTAGCGTGAATCCTTACCGACGTATGCTGTGAGGTCGTTTGCGTATCCGACTGCGTTGGACTGACCGCCGATGAGCCATACGTTTATCTCGCCCTTGTCCGCTACGGGCTTTTCTTCGAAGTTAAGCGTGAACTGATTCTTTCTGCCAAAGAGTACGTCCTCGGCGGTTTCGTCAGTCTCCTGCGCCTTTAATGAATCAAATGCTGATATGTACTCTACCTTAACGGTGTTTCCGCCGTTCGAGAAGTAAAGCATTGCGACCATTCCGGTTTCATACAAGTACGTATGGTCCATTCCCTGAGGGTTAACGAGAAGCTGATAGACGTTATTTCCCTCTTCGCCCTCGTCACATCTGTATACGATATTATCTGCCGCTATATGTCCCGAGAAAATCATCTTGATATTGCGATTTTTCGAAACAAGCTTTTCCCACATCACGTCACCGTTGGGATTGTTTTTGTTGTAATGGCTGGGCGATCCTCCGTCTCCCGCAACGAGCACGTCTCCGTCTCCGTCAAGGTATGCGTGAGTAGTGATTATAACGCTGTACTCGGGGTTGGTTCCTATAACGTTATTCGCCCACTCTATCATGGCGTTATTGGGCGCAAACTGAAGCGCAACTATCATATATTTGTTGCCGCCTGCGGTGAACTTAACATAGTAGTTACCAAGACTTGTTCCGCTGTAATATCCTATCTCTTGGGAATCAAAGTTTACATTTTGAGCAAAATACTTATCAAGCTGCGCCACAGAATCGTGATTTCCCGTTACAAGAGAGTAAGGCAAAACACCGTTAAGCTTTGATATCTGCGCCTTTGCGACCTCCCACTCGGCATCAATATTATCCTGCGTTACGTCACCGAGTCCGAGGACGTATTTTATCTTCTTTGAGTCCTTGTTTTTGACGAGCCAATCGTATATTGCGTTCGTATAATAGGAATCCTCATTTTCATTATCGTGCTCTACAAGGCACTGAGTATCTCCTACTATAGCAAAGGAATAATCGTAATCTCCTACCGATTCCTCACGAAAATAGAATATGCTTGCAAAATCGTATCCGTTTCCCGTGGAATCACTAACGTACTTACCACTGTTATTGCTTTCTTTTGTGAGGTCGTAATACGCTATACGGCTCGAAATATTTGCGTCAATGCCGCTCTGATATACGCCCGATATCTCATCTGCGGTAAGGGGCTCGAAATAAAGTCCGAGACTTCTGATATTGCCCTTAAAGTACTGCTCGTTTCTCCATCTTCCGTCACGGGCAAGCATAAGGGTTACTTCTCTTTGAAGAAGCTCCGCATCAAGCTCACACGCAGTTGCGTTGGTTACGGTTGCGGATTTTACTCCGTCTACGTAAAGTGTGAATTCCGAGTTTCCGTCAGATAAAACGCTGTGCGTTATAGCAACGTGAACGAATGTGTCACGTCTTATATCAACGTTGAAGGTGATATCGAAGAGATTTCCGTTTTCGTCTCTCATATAAAGACGAGGCTTACCGCCCGCGGCAATCTCGAAATTAAGAGTGCTTCCGTCAGAGGAGCTGTAATTTCCAAATATTACACCCGCTCTGTTTTGCGAGGTCGGCACCTTTATAGTTGCCTCGAAGGTTTTAGGTACGCTTTCAAGATCCTTTATCAAAGACAGATCGTCTTCAAGCGTAAATGCTCTGCCGTCCTCGATTATCGCCTCGGTTTCGGCGCTGCCGACAACCGCAATGGCAGAAAAGACGGTAACAAAGAGCATAAGAAGAATTACAAGAGAGGTGATTCTCTTTTTTGAATTCATTGCTTTTTTCATAGCTTTTCTCCTATTCTGTTACGTTAAGCTGTAAATATCAAAATACACAGCTTCTAATATAATAATATCACAATGCTATTGACAACTTAGGACAAAAGTGGTATAATTTGCGACAGAATAAGGAATCGGAGGCAAAAATGAGATATTTCGGCAACTTACAGGAGCAGTATGCTCAATTTCGCTTCAAGGAGCATTTGAACGCATACGGAAACAACCGAACGCTCTTTATCCCCACTCACATTCATAGGAGCGCGGAAATATTATACGTTCTTAGCGGAAAGATCACGTTAAACGTTGCTACACGTGAGCCCGAGACTATATCTGCGGGCGAAGCGGCGCTCTTATTCCCATATCAGCCTCATTCATATGACCGTGAGGACAGAACCGAATATTACAGGTTTAATTTTTCGTCATCCCTCGCAAAAAGCTTTTTTAAATCGAACAGTACTCTTGTCGGTGAGCGCTCGGTCTTCAAGGTTGATGAAGAAAATTTAGAGCCGATAATTAAGAGAATACACGCGAGGCAAAAAATTTCCGAGCTTAAGATAAAGGGCTTTATATACTCCTTCCTTTCCGATTTCAAGGATCAGATAACCTTATGTGAGCAGGCGGCAAGCGACGATATTTTTTCAAAGGCAATCCTATTTATGAATGAAAACAAGGGTAGTGATATAACGATTGATGACGTTGCAAAGGGGGTTGGCTGCTGCCAGAAAAATCTTTCACGGGCAATAAACGGAATAGCTAAAACGAACTTCACATCCCTTTTATCAACTCTGCGTGTCGACAATGCGATACCGCTTCTGCTTGAAACCGATATGACCGTACTCGATATCGCTCTGCAGTGCGGATTCGGGAGCGAAAGAAACTTTTACCGCCATTTCAAAAAGAATACGGGGCTTTCTCCTAACGAATACAGAATGAGAAAGGACTTCGTGGTTTCTGTGGATATCTGCTTGTTTTAAAGGTGTACCATCACGGTACAAATCTTTGATTTTTAATATTAAATTTGATAGTTTTTACTATTTTACAACAAAAAAGTACAATTTTTCGCATCATTTAAATTCAATAAAAAAAGGCTTTGATATGCATATTTTTTCCGAGCGCAAAATACATATTTTGGCTAATATTAAAAAAAGTATTGATTTGCCCGTTTTTTTGTGCTAAAATAGGAGCATAATATTTTTAATATTTTTTCGCCCTCTAAGGCGCAATACAATTTTATACATATAACAGAGTAGGCCGATATGCGTTTAGTGCTCTGCGGACGGGGAGTTGTCGCAGGGACGAATGGTGCAAATCAAAGCACAGCTCGGAGAATTTTGAGTTTAACGCTTTCTTTTTTATCTGCGGTTTATCGGCCGCATCCCACTGTTCCGAAAGGATTAATTTCCTCCATGGTTCGTAAGATGTGATTCTGTGCTATGGAGGTGTTTTTATTTTGAAAAGAAAAAGCAAAGAGCAGTTGCTCTTTATTTCGGTAAGCGCGGCTATGGCGGCGCTGTCTGTAGTTTTTACAAGATTTTTGGGCTTTTCCCCCGAGGGAACGCCATTCAGGTTTGAGATAGGATTTTTGCCCATTGCAATAGCGGCGTACGTTGCGGGCCCTATTTATGCGGGAGCATCATATCTAACAGCGGACGTTATCGGTTCTCTATTCTCGGGCTACGCTCCAAATCCTTGGATAACCGCGGCGCAGCTTTTATCGGGAATTATTATGGGAATCTGCTTCAAGGGAAAGCATTCCTTTGTAAGAACTGTCATTTGCTTCGGCGTTATCGCAGTTTTCATTGAAATTCTCGTAAAATCTCCCGTGTTCGTATTTATGTACGGCTGGACTTGGGAATTTACCTTTATTTCAAGGTCCGTCAATGCTCTTATAAATCTTCCTATAAGAATTCTATTCTATTACTTTACACTTAAGGCTATTAAAAAGCCTCTGGAACAGCTTATATGAAAAACAACGATTTTAAAACCTACGCAAACAGCTTTCAAGCGGTCACTGTACCCGGGCTTGAAAGAATCGCTTTGCTATTACAAAAGCTCGGCAATCCCGAGAAAAAGCTGAAATTCATTCATATCGCAGGTACTAACGGCAAGGGCTCCGTTTCCTCAAATATGGCTTGTATTTTAGAGGATGCGGGATTTAAGGTTGGAAAATATATTTCCCCTAATCTTATCAAGGTGAACGAGCGCATCAGCATTTCGGGTGAGGATATTCCCGATGATGAGCTTTCCGATATTCTCGGAATTATCGAGCCGTTATCAAAAGAGGTTGAGGACGAGCTTTCTCTCGCTCCGACTCAATTTGAAATATGGACTGCGGCGGCATTCTGCTACTTTGAGCGCAAAAAATGCGATATCGTAGTGCTTGAGGTTGGACTCGGCGGTGAATTTGACGCAACCAACGTTATTGAAGGTAACGAGATCGCCATTATAACACGGCTTGGAATAGACCATACGGGATATCTCGGTAACACGATAGCCGAAATAGCCTCAGCCAAGGCGGGCATAATAAAGGAAGCATGTAAAACGAGCAAGGTTATTACGGTCAAGCAGACGGACGACGCTCTTGCCGTAATTGAAGCTGAGGCAAGTAAAAAGGGCTCGACGGTCATAGTTGCTAATCCTACTCCCTCACGCATCAACGGTATTCACGAGGTGTTTGAAATTGACGGAATATTGGATATCGAATGCGGTATTTCCGGATATCATCAGATTGAAAATGCTTCTCTCGCGGTTCTTGCGGCAAGGGAGCTTGGCATTGATGAAAGCTATATAAAAAGCGGAATCGCAAGGGCAAAAAATCCCGCAAGATTTGAGCTTATCCGTGAAAATCCGACCGTTATTTATGACGGCGGACACAATGAAAACGGCATTGAGGCTCTCGTTGCTTCAGTGCGAAGATACTTCGGCGACGTACCAAAAACGGTTATTTTCGCCTGTATGAGAGATAAGGAAATCGAGCAATCCCTAAAGATGCTTTCGTATTCCGACACGGATTTTTTATACACAACGGTCAAAAACAACCCAAGAGCTTCGGGAGCGGAAGAGCTTTATAAAAGAGCCTCAAAGCTTGGGTATGACGGCAAGTTTTACGAAAGCATCAAAGACGCATACGACGAGGCAATCTCACTCGGAAAGCTTACAATCGTATGCGGTTCGTTGTACTTATATAAGGACTTTACAGAAGAATGTTTAAGTGATTTTGAAAACTAACATTTACATTTTAGTATATAAAGGAGTTTTATTATGCCATTTATCGATTTGAAAACGACTGTAAAAATTAATGAAAATACCGAAGAAATTTTGAGAAAAGAATTCGGAAAAATCATAACGCTTATCCCCGGAAAAAGCGAGGCTTGGCTTATGCTTAATTTCAGCGGTGAGCAAAAAATGGCATTCCGCGGCAATGCTGACGGAGAGTGCGCTATGGTGAGCGTTGACCTTCTCGGCGGAGCATCAGACAAGGCTTATGACGATATGACTCGTGCTATTTGCCTTGCGGTAAACAAAATTCTCGGCGTGCCGCTTGAAAGAACCTACGTTAAATATTCGGAGTTTGAGCATTGGGGCTTTGCGGGAGAAAACTTCTGATATGAAGATAATTGCCCGTATACACAACGACTTCAAGGAAAAGTTTGGTATTCCCCGTCAAAGCGGAATTGCGGACGGCTTTATTTCGGTAATAGTTTTCGAGCCCGAATACAGAGTTAAGGAAGCGCTGAGAGGAATTGAAGGCTATTCACATCTATGGCTTATCTGGAATTTTTCAAAGGCAGAGCGAGAGAGCTGGTCGCCGACTGTGAGGCCGCCTCGTCTTGGAGGAAATAAGAGAATGGGCGTTTTTGCTACACGCTCTCCGTTTCGCCCAAACCCGATAGGTCTATCCTCGGTAAAGCTTATATCCGTAGAAGAAACTGCCGACAGAGGTACTGTGCTTCTCGTCGGCGGAGCGGATCTGCTTGACGGAACGCCTATTTACGATATCAAGCCGTATCTTGCGTATACCGACAGTCACCCGGATGCGATAGGCGGCTTTGCCGACGGCGTTATGGATTATTCTCTTTCGGTTTCATTCCCCGAAAATCTTCTTTCATTAATAAATGAGGAAAAGCGCGCGGGACTCATAACGATACTCGAAAACGATCCCCGTCCCTCGTATATCGATGACAGTGAAAGAATATACACGTTTGATTTTGCCGACTACGAGATATCCTTCAAGGCAAGTGATACCACGCTGACGGTTACCGACGTTAAGGTGAAAAAATGACTTTATTACAACGTATTAATGTTAACCCGATTTATAGAATATCATATTTATTGTACGGTTGCGTTACAAACAAAGCATATTGATTTATAGTTTGAGTTACAAATAAGGGGCTGCGTCATTTAGGCGTAACCGAACAAAAAACGGCAGAAGTACTGTAAAAATCACAGTGCCTCTGCCGTACTTTTATGAAAATTTAAAGGACTAAGGTTGAAAACCGGAGGTTTTCTCCGTT
>SVUD01000001.1 GCA_015063445.1 Oscillospiraceae bacterium | reverse complement strand
CCGCCTGCGTTCTTGTAGGCTGTAAGAAGCGCAGATCCAACCAGCACGTGATGCTCGGGGCCGTGCATATGGCAAAACGGAAGCGCCATCAGCTTTTTGATGATATCAATAGGGTCTTTTGATTTCTGTGCAAGGCATACGCTAAAGATACCGTCCATTCCTTGCGTATGGCATTCGTTGCATATGTAATGACCGTTTTCACAAGCGGTCTTGCTGCTTTCTTTTTTGTGGCAGATGGCGCACTCCATCAATTCGTCCCGCTCCAAATATTTGAGCGGCGCACCGCAGATTAAGCATTCGTCTTTCATAGTCTTTTTTTCCTTATTTTTCAATCTCGCCCTTCCAATCAAGGATACCGCCAAACTCAACGATGTTCGTGTATCCGAGCTTGACTAACTTTTCTGCGGCTTCCTTACTTCGTCTGCCGCTTCTGCAATATACGAGTATCAGCTGCGATTTGTCGGGGAGCTTGGGGATATCGGCAGTGCCGATATCTTCGTTGGGAACGTTTATTGCTCCCGGTATACGACCTTCGGCAAATTCGTCGGGTCTGCGTACGTCGAGGATTATATAATTTTTTTCCTCTTTCATCATCACGACTGCTTCGTCCACGGTTACTTGACGGTATTCGACGGTTGTGGTTTTGTTTGCGGCGCAGGATGCCAGAAGCGATGACGAAAGTAATAAGAAAATTAGTCTTTTGATGCGTTTCATATTTATATCTCCGTTGTTTTGTTTTTTTATATTTTATCACATAATAGAGAAAAATACAAGTCTAAACCGTTTGTTGAAAAATGGGTATAAAAACTAAATGCGTAAAACTTCTTGCATTTGAATTTGTAATATGGTATACTGTGGTAGTACAATGTAATTTGTACAGAATCATGAAACATATTTAATGCAAGGACAGGATAGAATAATGGGACTTTTTAAAAAAGCTTATAACTTCTTTTTACTGCGCACAAATCCGATAAAGTATGGTAGGAAAAACGGAGTGAAGATAGGTAAAAACACGCATTTTACCGGAAAAATGGGCTTCGGCACGGAACCATATCTCATATCTATAGGAGATCACGTTTTGATAGCCGGCGCTACGTTTATAACACACGAAGGCGCTCATTGGGTATTGAAGGGTTTGGATCCGAGCCTTGAGCATACTTTCGGCTATGGAAGAATAACGGTATGTGATAATGTTTATATGGGACATGACTGTACCGTACTTCGCGGTGTTACAATAGGTGAGAATGTGATCGTCGGAGCGTGTAGCCTTGTCAATAAAAGTCTTGAACCGAACGCTGTTTATGCCGGAGTTCCCGCAAGGCGAATATGTTCCATAGATGAATTCAAGGAAAAGTTCCTGGGTGAGATGCCGGAATTTGATTTGGAAAATTATAAGAAAAACAAGAAAGATGAAGTTCTTAAAATAATTGATAAGTTCCCCAAAAGATAATTCACTTAATTATGTTATATTGTAGCTTTCATAAGCAAAAAAAACTTAATTCACCTCCAAAAAGCAAACAAAAGTTAACAAAATCCGTTTCTTTGTATTCAAAAGGAACCTTTAAAAAGTGTTTGGTTTTAGAAAAATGGGGTTTGCTATTTCTTTAATGAGCGGCTTTGTGTATTGAAATTTCAGTGCGACACATGAATTTTTGATGGGGAAATTTTGATTAAAGGCAGAAGCCGCTCTTTTGATTTGCGGAAAAAGTATTTTTTGATTTAACTATTGACATTGGCGCATATTATATGCTAAACTATACAAGTTAAATATTTAACGCAAGCTCGCACGTTAATTTATAAGGCTTGCGCTTTGGAGGTAAACTGAAATGAAATGGACTTCATTAAACGATTTGCGTGAGAAATATCTCTCGTTTTTTGAGAGCAAGGGACATTTAAGACTCCCGAGCTTTTCTCTCGTTCCAAACAATGATAAATCGCTTCTTCTTATAAACTCGGGTATGGCGCCTATGAAGAAATACTTCACGGGTGAGGAGGTTCCGCCCCGTACGAGAGTTTGTACCTGTCAGAAGTGTATAAGAACGCCCGACCTTGAGAGAGTCGGACACACGGCGCGTCACGGTACGTATTTCGAGATGCTCGGAAACTTCTCGTTCGGAGATTACTTCAAAAACGAGGCGATTCCGTGGGCTTGGGAATTCCTTACCAAGACTCTTGAGATTCCCGCCGATCTTCTCTGGCCCTCGGTTTACGAGAAGGACGACGAGGCGTACGCTCTTTGGCGTGACGTTATCGGTGTTCCGGAGGAGCATATCGTAAAGCTCGGTAAGGCTGATAACTTCTGGGAGCACGGCTCAGGTCCTTGCGGTCCTTGCTCGGAGATCTACTTTGACAGAGGAGAGAAGTATTGGTGCGGCTCTCCCGACTGTAAGCCCGGCTGCGACTGTGACAGATTTATGGAGATCTGGAACAACGTTTTCTCTCAGTTCAATAACGATGGACAGGGCAATTACACCGAGCTTGCTCAGAAAAACATAGATACCGGTATGGGACTTGAGCGTCTCGCTTGCGTTATGCAGGGCGTGGACAATCTCTTCGAGGTTGATACCGTAAGAAATATTCTCAATACCGTTTGCACGATCGCGGGCAAGACCTACGGCGACGATAAGGACAATGACGTTTCGATAAGAGTCGTTACCGACCATATCAGAAGCGCAACGTTTATGATATCCGACGGCGTAATTCCTTCCAACGAGGGAAGAGGCTACGTATTAAGAAGAATCCTTCGCCGCGCTTGCCGTCACGGAAAGCTTCTCGGTATTAACAGAAAGTTTATGACCGAGCTTTGCCGTGTTGTTATATCTCAGAACGAGTCGGCATATCCCGAGCTTGTTGACAAGCAGGATTACATTCTTAAGGTTATTTCTCTTGAGGAGGATCGCTTCAACGCAACGGTTGACTCGGGACTTGCGATACTCTCGGGTATCGTTGAGGGACTTAAGGCAGAGGGTAAGCGTGAGATTTCGGGCGCTGACGCATTCAAGCTCTACGATACCTTCGGATTCCCGATCGACCTCACACGTGAGATTGCCGCGGAGAGCGGACTTACGATAAACGAGGAAGAATTCACCGCTCTTATGCAGGAGCAGAAGGTTCGCGCGAGAGAGGCGAGAGGAAACGTTTCCGGCTGGTCGGATTCCTCAAAGAGTCTTCTTGAAAATCTTCCCGAGACCGAATTCCTTGGCTACGAGGCTGATACCTGCGAGGCTAAGGTGCTTTCGATAATAACCGACGCCGGTGCCGTTAACGAGGTCAGCGAGGGCGAATGCACACTCGTGCTTGACGCTACCGTGTTCTACGGTGAAGGCGGCGGTCAGGTTGGAGATACGGGCGTTATTGAAAACGGCAGCGTATCCCTTACCGTATACGACACAAAGAAAACGAACGGAATATATTTGCACGAGGTAAGAGTTGAGAGCGGTATGCTTAAGGTTGGCGATACCGTGAAGCTTACGATTGATACCGATCGCCGTAACGCTATAAGAAGAAACCACTCCGCGTGCCATCTTCTTCAGGCGGCGCTTCGTTCTGTGCTCGGCAATCACGTTGAGCAGGCAGGCTCTTACGTTGACGAGAAGAGAGTTCGCTTTGACTTCTCGCATCTTTCGGCTATGACCGCCGAGGAGATAGCTAAGGTTGAGGCTATCGTTAACGCAAATATTCTTATGGCAGAGGATTGCTCCACCACCGTTACGGATATTGCAACGGCAAGAAAAATGGGCGCTATGGCGCTCTTCGGAGAAAAGTACGGAGAGAGCGTAAGAGTTGTTAAGATAGGCTCGTCCTCTACCGAGCTTTGCGGCGGTACTCACGTTTCAAGCACCGGAAATATCGGTCTTTTCAAGATAATTTCCGAGACGGGTGTTGCTGCCGGAGTAAGACGAATTGAGGGTACTACCGGACTTGGCGTTCTTGAGCTTCTTGCGGAGCGTGACGCGCTTATTCTTGACACGGCACGTGAGCTTAAGGTTCAGAATACACACGCCATCGCTACTAAGGCATCGTCCTTACAGACTCAGCTTAAGGATATGAAGCGTGAGCTTGACAGCGCAAATTCGAAGCTCTCCGAGCTTAAGACCGCTTCTCTTATAGATTCCGTAAAAGAGGTTGGCGCATATAAGGTTCTTACGGCAAGACTCGACGACGTTCGTCCCGATGCGGCAAGAAACCTTTGCGATACCTTTAAGGCTAAATACCCCACGGGCGTGGTAGTTTTCGCACTTGTTTGCGACGGTAAGCTTAACTTCGTTGCGGCTGCGGGCGCAGAGGCTGTTAAGTCGGGCGCTCACGCAGGAAAGATTCTCGGCGAGGTTTCCGCTATCTGCGGCGGTAAGGGCGGCGGACGTCCCGATTCCGCAATGAGCGGCGGTAAGGATATAGATAAAATCAGCGCGGCTCTTGAAAAGGTTTATGAGCTTCTTGCATAAGCTTTAGAAATCGAATAAAACACAAAAAAAGCAAACTATAGTTGTCAAAACAGCATATAGTTTGCTTTTTTACGTTGATTTTGGAAAGCACAAATTAAATTTATTACGCATTTGCGAAAAAGATAATTGGTTGTTACTGCGCCCGAGGCTTCGTTGCATATCTTGCGTCGCCCTTTCCCGTTTCAAAGGAAGGAGTTTTCCATTCGGCGCGATATTCGCCGGGTGTTTTTCCCGTTATGCTCTTGAAGGCTCGGTGAAAGGATCTTTCGCATGAAAATCCGCATTCCTCGGATATATCGGAAAGAGTTCTTTTTGACGATATGAGCTGATTCTTAGCGTGCTCAACGCGGAATGAATTGACGAGAAAACGGAAGTTTAATCCATTGATTGCCGACAGGGCGTGTGAAATATATTCGGGGTTATACCCAAGAGCGTGCGCTACGGAGACAAGCGAAAGCTCCTGCTTGAAGTTCCGATGCACGTACTCAAGCACCTGGTGTATCACCGAGCGCTTTTCGGTCTGCTTTGGCAATGCGGAGCTTGGCACGAGTCTCGTATATTCCTCGTAGACCGCATATATGCCCGCCTTGCAGCGTCTGAACGCCGCCGCATCAAAGACGAGAAAGCGCTCTGCCGAGTCAATAAATTTACTTGCGAAGAAATCTCTGACGAGATTGCTCGGGGTAAATACGGCTCTTTCGCCTAAATAGTAGACGTCCCCCTCGTTAAAATCGCTGATGAAATCGTTTGAGAAAACGCATATCCATATCTCTGCGTCGTCGCTTGCCAGAAGGGTGTGGGTTCTGAAGGCGGAAATAAATACGAAATCGCCCTCGTTTGCCGTCTCTCGCTTTCCGTCGACCGTAACGGCGAGCGTACCTTTCTTTACAAGCACTATCTCGGAGAACTGATGTATATGCGGTTCGACATAATATTGTCCTTTTTTTATACTGCATCTGAGAGCAGCGTTAAAACCGAAATTTGTGGTGTGAATTCTTGTTAACATTGTCACCTACGTCAAAATATTTTTGTTTTATTAAAAACATTTTATCACTTTTGTACTGTAAAGTCAATAGGAGCTTGGGCAATTTTTAAGTTTTCACAAAGATGTATTAATTATATGTAAAATGAAAAAATATCAAGTTTTGTCATAAAAATGCTGTTGTTTTGTCATTTTCAATATATACGCTCATATGTTAAAATATAAGTAGAAATAATATTTTTATTATTTTATGTTCCATCTTATTCACAAATCAAAGAAAAGGAGATTTGATTATGAAAAAAGCAAAAGCAAAGAAGATCCTGTCGCTGATCGTTTGCGTTCTGGCGCTCATGGTTGCGCTCGTCGTTAGCGTATTTGCGACAGGAGAAGAAAAGGAGGATGCTATGGTTGCTATTGAGGCGGCGTTCGCCGATTACAAGATCGGTGAAACGCAAAGACTTGACCGTGACGGATACATAGGCATTCCCCTTGAAATAACCACGTATTACGACTACGCGAAGCACGGCGCCGCAAAGCCCGGCTATAACGGAACCGTTGCGGTTATGTACGTTGTAAATACCGCGGTTGAGAGAATCGGTACAAAGACGGACGTTGAGATTATCGATTCTATGCTTGAACGCGGATATATAGTTTCCGTATTCGACTATAAGAATAACGCTAAGGCGGTATCGCCCGGGCTTGATTGGTCTACTCAGACGGTAAGAAGAGACTACCTCTCCGGAAAGTTCTTCAAGGACAGTGCCAAGATTCCGTCCGGCAAATACAACGACAACTTTGTTGTTCCCGCGGGATACGATCTTTCGTATTCTAACGTTTTCTGGGAGGCTGACAAGCACGCCTCCGACGGAAGCCTTGAGAAAATCGTTGAAAACTGGAATACAGACCTCAGAAACTGGAACAATTTTAAGGATAAGATAATTTATTGGAGAAATTCTCTCGGTGAGCAGAAGTCTACCATCGCCGGCGCTGAGTGGTTCAGCGACGCGGCAGGAAAGGTTGCCGTTGACGCAACCGCGGCAGACGCAAGCTATACCAAGGTTAAGTACACGGAAGCAAAGGACATTACCGACTGCGTAGCTCCCGATGGAAAAACGCCTATCGACCTTAACCTTTACATGCATATCGTTTATCCAACTACCACAAAGGAAAACCCCATTGACCCTGTACCCGTTGCGGTTCTCGCTAACTCCTCAGAGTATCTTAATACGGCAAGCACAGGCTCGGGACTCCGTCCTCAGCACAACGGATTCCTCTTCAACGGATACGCGGGCGCTGTTTTTGACTATCTCTATCAGCCTATGGCTCAGAGCGATTATTGGGGATACTATGACGGACAGACCGCGCTCGGCGCTATCACGGGCGACAGAATGAACTACGGTCTGCACCTCTACAGCGACAAGAAGATAAACACGGCTGCAATGAGATATCTTCGTTATCTCACCTATACCGACAGCGATACGTTTGTTTTTGACGATGAAAGCATCGGCGTTTTCGGAAACTCTAAGGGCGGATGGTTCACGTTTCTCGGAGAAGCCGAGGTGAGAAATTACACCGTTGAGGACGCGTCTCTTTACACGAAAGAGGAGCTTGAGCTTCTTATAAACAACAGAATCAACGCTTATACATCCAAGCGTCAGTTCCAGAATCACAGGGACGAAAGCCGCTTTGATAACGGAATTACCGATTCTTATACTATGAACGGCGTAACGATAGACGGCGGAGAATTGCAGCCCTGGCTTACATATACCGATGAGAACGGTAACGTTAAGGAGATTCTCGGCTACGCAAGCTGGATATACGCTTCAAACGGATCGCAGTACGAGGATATAACCGAGGGTCATGCCCCCGTATTCTCGGCACTTCACCTTCAGGACGATTTTACTACGACTCATAACCTCTTCGCAGAGGTAACAAAGGGTCTTGACGTTCCCTCTATGTACGTTATCGTTGACCTCGGACACACGTTCGCTTACGGTCCCGATTATTATCTTGGATACGATACGTATCAGGCGATGTTTGATTTCGCGAACTACTATCTCAAGCACGATGCGGTTAAGGTTATTTATACCGACCCCGCAAGTAAAACCGGCGCAATGTCTACCACAGCGCCTATAACAGTTAAGTTCTCGGGCGCGGTTCCCGCAAGCGAGATTGAAAAAATCACGCTCACATCGGGCGGCGCCGCCGTGAGCGGTACGTGGAGCTCTGTGAGAGGAAATACCGAATGGACCTTTGAGCATGAGGCTCTCGTTCCCGGCGCGGAATACACGCTTACCGTTCCCGCTTCTCTTGCCGGTGACAACGGAAAGGCTATGGGCGAGGCCTATACGGCTACTTACTACACCGAGAGCGAGGGTGTATACGGCGTAACCAAGACAAACGCAAGCGACGGCGCGTACTTTACGCTTACCGTTCCCAATGCCGCAAACGCATCCGACGCTAAAATCAGATTCTACGTTTCCAATGACGCCGCAAACGTTGCCGAGCTTTACGAGGTTACGGGCTTTGACGCGGCTAATCCCGCAGCGGCGGAAAAGGGAGCTTTAGTAAGCGCTATTGCTCTCAGCGGAGCGGGATACTACGAGATCGACGTAACTAAATACGTTCTCGAAGCGTCCGCGGGAAGCGAGCTTACCTTCTTCCTCACCTCGCAGAAGGTGGCGGAAACAAAGAACAGCGGCATTTCCTTCGCATCCTCGCTTTCTTCCGTGACTCTCGGCTCTTACGTCAGAGGAAGCATTGACGAGGCTCCCGACGGAACGAGCGCCGCGAAGGTTTACGTTACGGCTAATATCAGAGCAAGCGGCTCATTCCAGTATCCAAACGAGTTGCCCTTCTACGTAAACGCGACTACGGCGATAACCGCTAAAAACCTCTTTGGTTATACCATTACCGAAAATGATATAGGAAGAAAATATCGCGTAACGATAAGACTTTACGACACAGACACAAGAGTTGTCCAGCTTTCTCTTAACAGAGTTGCCGCGGATATGCTTCACGACAAGGAAAACGAAAGCTACAACTTTATGACCAAGGCAGGCGAGTGGCAGGAGTTCTCGTTCGATTACACGGTATACGAGCCCGACTACGGAGCTGCCGGTCTTACGGCAAAGAATCTTACCGTAATGCTTGGCTCTACGGGTAAGAACGAATCCCCAATATACATCAGCGATATAACCGTTACCGAAACGGTTACCGACGTCAGCCTCGCAGACGCTTCTCTCGTTCTCGGCGAAAGAGGAGGAGCTTACAAGAAAAACGGCGCTGACGAATATTTGGCATTCACTGTGGGAGCTGATGAATATTCAACTCTTAAGGGCGCAATTCTCGGAGCAAAATCGGGTGACACTATCGTTCTTCAAAAGAATTATACTCTTACCTCCGCGGATGATTCTACAGCTTGGGGCGCTCTCGGTAACGTAACGCTTGATCTTAACGGCTACAAGCTTTATTCAGAATCCGCGTTCCCCGTGATTCACGTTGCGGCGACCTCAACCGCTAAATCAACTATTACCATAAAGAACGGAAGCGTATATCTTTCGAAGGCAGCTCTTATCGGCTATAACGGTTCTACCGCGGCAGGCAAGGGCAAGGTAATCAATATCACACTTGAAAATCTTAATATTCTCAACTCGAATAATTCTACGCTCTCATCTCTTGTGAGCGCATCGACAATCGAGAGCGCATCGGGAGCCGACGTTAACGTTTTGATGAGTGGCGTTGACATAGATTTCAGACGCGTGTACAACTCGAAGAATCCTACGAAGATACTTTCAAACGGATCAGCTGCGCTTGAAGTAAGCTACACTCTTAAGGGCGGAAGTATAACACTTGATACGCTTTCGGGCATTACGGTTTACGATATGTTCAAGAGAACCGTTACCGAAGCGGATTCACTTGGAAGCTGCGTAACCCTTAACGTTCCCGAGGGAATAGCGGTTCCCGGAATGGGAATAATGAGCGACGGTACGTTGAAGATATTCAAGCTTAACAGCGCGAGCGCGGGAATTGCTACCTACAAGGTAGAAAAGAGCGAAAGCTCAACTCCTTACGGACTTGTTCCCGATGAATACACGGACGCTGAGCTTTATCCTTTCGTAATGTTTGACGAAAACGGAAACTTCAAGGGCGCGTACTCGATGTGGACGGGAGAGGGTAACGGCACGGGCGGTGTTATTTCCGCGGCGAGAAACTACGTTGTAAACGCTTGGAACGGTACGACCTACGGAGATAATCCTAAGACGGCTTACATCGTAATGAGAAGAAATTACACGTTCGCTATTGCCGAAAACTACGACAACCTTGCTCAGGTTCAGGGAGCTGTTCACGTAGACCTCGGCGGTCACACGCTTTCCTCCTCGACCTTCACTAAGCCTCTGCTTGCGGCAGACTCTAAGGGATTCAGCGGCGCCGCGGGTCAGAAGGTATTCCCGACGACCGTATATATTTCCAACGGTAAGCTTATGCACGGCAGAAGCGGTATCGTGGGAATGAGCACCTGGGACAGCGTCGGTGACGGAAGCATAGTTAACAAAAACTTCAGCTTCATATTCACTAATATAACCTTTGGATTTGTTGACGGATGCGATAGCGTCGGACTTATAGCGCATTGCAAAAACCCCTCGACAAAGACATACGTTGCTCCGTTCTTCTTCACCTACAACGACTGTACCTTTGACCTAAGAACCACTCAGTCGAAGTACAACAGCGCAACCGTTTTCAATACTAATACTGTCGACAAATACATAAAGGTAACTCATTACGTTAACGGCGGTACGATAATCGCGGATAATCCGGCAAAGATAACCTTAGTTCCGAACGCTACCGATAACTACGGCTCATCCGTAATATTCGGAAGGGGAAGCGACGGAAATTATCTTACCTACAGAACTCTTTCCTCGGCTGTAGCTCCCTCGGGAACCTACAAGGCTGAAACGAGCAAGCTTTCATTTGAAAGCGTGGCTACCGACGGTGACGATACCATCTACAGACTCAGTGTTCGCTCGGATGAATCCTTCTACGATGAAATTCCCGCAACCTATGCGGACGCAGTTCAGTATCCGTTTGCCGTATTTAACGAGGACGGTGGATTTATTCAGGCATACACTAAGCTTTGGGATGCTATTGACAGAGTTAAGGTTTACCAGGACGATAACGTGTTCGATACCGCGACGGGTAAGTATACCGGCAAGGTAAGGGGCGGAATCATACTTCTCAGAAGAGATTATACAACGACCACCGGTGACAAGTACAATAACTACGCTCAGATTCAGGGCGAGGCGGTTATAGACCTTAACGGATTCACGTTAACTCAGGGAAGCGGTACGGAAGGAATATTCTACCGTGTAACCTCTAAGGCATGGAGCGGATCGGGTGACGCTTACGTATTCCCGACAACCGTTACCGTTAAAAACGGTAACCTTGAGGTATCGACCGGTTCCGTTTTGAGCATTGATATGTGGAACTCGGCATATAACACCGCATATACGATGGATAACAAGCACTTCACGTGGAACTTTGACGGAGTTAACGTAAAATGCGCTAACGGAGCATCCACGTACGATTTGCTTCTTACTTACAAAACGGCGCAGAACGCTTCAACCAATCCTCCGAAGGAGGCAGCGCCCTTCTACCTCAACTTCACCAACTGTACGTTTGATATAACAAACGCCGCATCGGATATCAGACTCTTTAACGCGGCGCCGGAATACGATTTCTATCTCGAATCTACGGTAAAGGTATACGGCTGCGAGATAATCGCAAACACGATGTCAGAGCTTACGCTTTATACCGTTAACGATAGCCGTGATTCGTCTGTGACGTTTGCAAAGGATTCCTTGGGTAACTACATAAGCATCGTTCTTCCCGAGGGAGTTGTACCTCCCACACCGAGCGAAAGCTCTTATATAATAATAGGTACACAAAGACTTTACTTCCACGAAACAGAGCCCGGCTCTAATATCTATACTCTTTCTACTTGTAAGAACAACGGCGTAACCACTCATAAATGCTCTTGCGGAGCAATTGCGTCGGAATGTGTTGACACGAATAACGATCACAGCTGCGATATATGCGGCTTAAAGACCGAATGTATCGACGAGAACCGCAATCACGAATGTGATATCTGCTTCTTAAAGACCGAATGCTACGACAGAGATCTTGATCATCTTTGCGACCTTTGCGGCGAAAGAGCGGCTTGCGTTGATAATACGAGCGATCACAAATGTGATATGTGCGGCGAGATCATCAGCGAGTGCGAAGACGCTAACAACGACCACAACTGTGACGTCTGCGATGCGGTTATCAGCGATTGCGTTGATGAGGACGGCAACGAGAAGTGCGACCTTTGCGGACGTGAATGCACTCCCTACGGAATCGTTCCCGAGCAGTATAACAAGTCGGCATATCCCTTCGCTATCTTCAAGGACGGCAAGTTCATAAGCGCGGAGACCGGCTGGAAGGCAGCTCTTGTAAAGGCTAACGCCACCGAAGACTCGGTTATATATATGCGCCGTGATTACACGACCGTTAAGGACACAGACGCAACTTCGGGAATCACGAGAGCGCATAAGGGAATTATAACGGTAGACCTCGGCGGACATACCTTCACGAGAAAAGACGCTTATATGTTCGACTTCTACCTTAACTCAAGCACTACGGCTGATTATCTTAAGTACGTTGTTAAGAACGGAACGGTTGTTTCCGAGAAGTTCCTTATAGGTCATAGCGGACACAGTAACGCAACGAAAACTAAGACGGTTGACTTCGAGTTTGATAACGTAAATATCGTTGTATCCTCTTCGTACGCGGGAAGCGCCGCTTGGCTTGTTATCGCTCACGCCAACACCTCGTATCAGTACGTATATAATTCGAATATGATATTCAGAAACTGCGTAATTGATATGAGAGGCAACGAAAAATATCCCGCTATAGACGTTAAGAATAACAACTCGAGCGGAAATAACTTCGTTGACGTTACCGTTACGTTCATCGGCGGTACTATTCTTTCAAACAACTTCACTCAGAACAATCTTTACAAGCTTGGCGAAAATGACTACGCAAGCTTTGAGTCCGACGAGGACGGCAAGCTTACGACTCTTGAGCTTACCAAGGGCTCAAGCATCGAGACTCCCAATTACTATTACGAGGCTGACGGATACAGCGCATACTTCCACTTTGCACAGACGAGCGGTGAAAACGACGTTTACACACTCACTAACTGCTATGAGGAAGAGGGTAGCCATAGCTGTTCTTGCGGAATCGTTCTCAGCAGCTGCATTGACGAAGACGAGGACCACAACTGCGATATCTGCGGTAAGACGCTTACCGAATGCTCTGACGAGGATAACGATCACAACTGTGACGTCTGCGGAAAGAAGCTCACCGAGTGTAAAGACGAAACCAATGATCACGCTTGCGATATCTGCGGTGAAAAGGTTAGCGATTGCAAGGACGAGAACGGCGACCATGCCTGTGACCTTTGCGGCAACAAGACCGAGTGCGTAGATGAGAACAAGGATCACGCTTGCGATATCTGCGGTAACAAGACCAAATGCACCGATGACGATAAGGATCACGTCTGCGACTACTGCGGCGAAAAGGTAAGTGATTGCGTAGACGAGAACAAGGACCACAGCTGTGACATCTGCGGCAAGACACTTACCGAGTGTGAAGACGATGACAACGACCACAACTGTGACACTTGCGGCAAGACACTTACCGAGTGTAAAGACGCTGACAACGACCATAACTGTGACACTTGCGGCAAGACACTTACCGAGTGTAAAGACGCTGACAACGACCACAACTGTGATGTCTGTGGCAAGACACTTACCGAGTGCAAAGACGCTGACAATGACCACAACTGTGATATCTGCGGTAAGGCGCTCACCGAGTGTAAAGACGCTGACAACGACCACAACTGTGATATCTGCGGTAAGGCGCTTACCGAGTGTAAAGACGCCAACAACGACCACAACTGCGATATCTGCGGCAAGACACTTACCGAGTGCAAAGACGAGATCAAGGATCACAACTGTGACATCTGCGGCAAGAAGCTTACCGAATGCGCGGACGAGAACAACGATCATGCTTGCGACATATGTGGAGCAAAGTTCAGCGAATGCAAGGATGAGAACGGCGACCATACGTGCGATGCTTGCGGTGAGAAGCTCAGCGAGTGTATCGATGAGAACAACGATCATTATTGTGATGCTTGCGGTATAAAGTGCAGCGAGTGTGATGATATGGATAGTGATCACAATTGTGATATTTGTAAACAAAAGCTTACCGAATGCGTGGATAACAGTGAGGATAATGCCTGCGATATTTGCGGTAAGGTAATCGACGAGGGCAAGGATGACGAGGATGAAACCAAGCCCGAGGATACCACTCCCGATACCGAAACCGATAAAGAGGACTCCGAAACCGAAAAGAAATCCTTCTTCGATAAGATAGCCGAATTCTTCCGTAAGCTCTTCGAGGCTATTGCAGACTTCTTCAAGTTCGGAAAGAAGGAGAATGTCTAAACGCTACAGCTGAAAAACGGTAGCTGCTTATGAATGATATCAAAACAAGCAACCGACCGACAATTTAGGTTTTTATGGCGAATGAGGGCAGAGCATCAGCCGAGCCCTCGGACGCTCTTAAAAATAAAAAACAATTTAATTTAAAGGAGAGAAAAGAAATGAAAACGAAAAGACTACTGATCTTTGTGTTGTGTCTTGTAATGTTCGTTGCATCATTCGCCGTTATCGCATCGGCAAAGGGTGCTGAGACTACGACTCCATACACAGAGACCAAAAACTCAGACGGAACGGTTTCCATTGCCGGATATCCCGGTAATTTGGCATCCAAGTACGCCTCAAAGGATTCCTATCCTTTTGCCGTATTTAAGTACAAAAACGGCACTTACAATTCGGCTGAAGCCGGTGTATCTATGGGTGCTGCAATAAACCTTGCGAAAACTTGGAACGCCAAGAACACCCCCGATGGCAAGGGTTATACCGGCGATATCTACACCGCAACGGTTGTAATGAGAAAAAATTATACCACGGTCAACTATACCGCAACCCCCAGTGCTTCAAAAGGACAGACCGGAGCTCCCGGTGATAACTTTGATAACTGGGCTCAGAACGAGGGACTTATAACTATTGACCTTAACGGCTATACCTTGACTCAGCATAAAGACACCAAAGGACTTTTCACCCCGGTAACCAGTAAGGGCTCAAGCAGTCAGGGTTACATCTTCTCCAGCATATATACCGTTAAGAACGGTACGCTCGCTGTAAATACCAACCCCGTAATATATGCGAACATGTGGAACAGCGTTTACAGCGTTGAGGGATACAGCATGGCTGATAAGGACTTTACGTGGAACTTTGATAACGTAAAGTTTGAGTATACCGCTTCCGCTACCGAGACGAGCATGATGCTTGGTTATGCCGGACCTCAGAGTCTTTCAAGCAATCCTCCCAGCGTTGCGGCTCCCTTCTACTTCAATTACACTAACTGTACGTTTGACATTACCAATTCTCCCGCAGGAACGCTGACACTCTTCAACGCGGCTCCCACTGAGGCGCAGTGGCTCAAGGTTGCAGTTAACGTTAAGGGCTGCGAGATAGTTGCCAATGCAAATAACGCAGCTAATCTTAAGCTTTATGCGGTTGATAGCACCTATGGCTCGTCGGTTACCTTCGAGACAGATGAAAACGGTGACGTGCTTACCTTGGTTCTTCCCGAGGGTCAGAAGCCCGCAGCTCCCACCGCAACAACGTTCGTGAATATCGACGGAAAGCAGACGTATTGGCATGAGGTTGACGGCAAGTTCGTTCTTACCGAGTGCGTATCGGGAGAGAACGTTCACGCTTGCTCTTGCGGAGCAACCTATACCGAGTGTGTAGATGAAAACGGGGATAACGTTTGTGATCTTTGCTCGGCAACTAAGATAGGCGGCGCTTGGGTTATTGAAAACGCGGAAGGATATCCCTTCGTAGTTCTCGATGCGGAAGGCAATTACAGCAGCATACATACCTATTTCAAAGCTGCTGCCACAGCCGCTGCTAAGATAAACGGCTCTACTATTCTTATGCGCGCCGATTACGAGACGATCAGTGCCGACGCAAGCAATAACCTTAAGGCTGTTGCTACCGAGTTTACCGTAGATCTTAACGGTTATACCCTTACAAGAGGCTATAACGGCTCTTATTTATTCGATAACTGGTGTGATGCCGGAACAACTGCGGACGTTGCTAAGGTTATCGTTAAAAACGGTACGATCAACGCTGAAAAATGGCTTATCTGCTTAAGCGGTAGCAGTGCTATAGCAAACGCAAAGCAGATAGACCTTACATTTGATGACGTTGACTTTAAGTTTGCCGCAAACAATGATAAGACAGACGGTTGGGTAGTAACGGTACACAACCAGACCTACAATAAGAACATTACGAGCAATATCACCTTTACCGATTGTACGTTTGATACAACCGATATGAGAAGCTCGATAGCTATCAATAAGGCTCCCGTCTTGAATCTTGATATCAACAACAAGGATGGCGTAGATTACGTAAAGGTAAATCTCACCTTTAACGGCGGAAAGATCATAGCTAACAGATTTGAAAAGGATGCCTTTTATCAGGTACACAGTGATGACGTTGTTACCATCGGCAAGGGAAGCGATGACAGCTACATCACTCTTGAAATGCCTAACGGCAAGACTCCCGCAACTCCTACCGACGCAAGCTACTTCACTGTTGGTGAGGAGCAGCTTTACTTCCACAAAGGTACGGTTGGCGAGACCGACACGGTTTATACCCTTGCTAATCACGCCGTTGTAGAAGGCACTCACTACTGCTCTTGCGGTATTGAAATGACTAAGTGCGCGGACAAAACCGGCGACCACAAGTGTGACGTTTGCGGCGAGGTTATCTCCGAGTGCGTTGACGAGGATAAGGACCACATGTGCGACATTTGCGGCTTGACCAGCGAATGCGTTGACGAGGACGACGACCACTACTGCGATCTTTGCGAAAAGAAGACCGAGTGCGAGGACGCTAACAACGACCACAACTGTGACCTTTGCAAGACTCCTCTTACGGAATGCAAGGACGACGATAAGAATCACAACTGTGATATCTGCGGCAAGGAGCTTTCCGAGTGCGTAGATGAAAACAAGGACGAGATCTGCGACTACTGCGGATACGTTATAAATACCTACGGTATCAAGAACATTGATGCTAAGTATGCATCCGTTGAGACCTATCCCTTCTTCGTTCTCAGCTATAAGAACGGTGTTTATACCTTCGAAACTGCTTGTAGTACGTTCTACGGATCTCAGTCAGGCACGAGCGCTATGGGTTATTCAATTTACAGCGTTCTTCGTGACAGAAACCGTTACGATCTTGAAAACGGTGTTTACGTTCCCCAGGGAAGCAACACTGACGTAACTACCGCGGTTGTTGTAATGAGAAGAGATTACGATCTCAAGAGCGGCGCAGAATATCACAACAATATGGCTCATATGCAGGGCACCACTATCCTTGACCTTAACGGACATACCTTGAGAGAGGCAGCGGGCTCTACCAAATCTCTTATCTATATAACAGCAAAGGGCTGGACAGGAAACCCCGATAAAGATAACGGTTATAATGATTTTACCTTCCCCTCGACTCTTAATATCACAAATGGAAGACTTGAGGTGCTTAAGTATGCGGCGGTGACTATTGCGACAAGTGATGCTATTGAAGCTACCGCAGGATTCAGCATCGCAAATTTCGTTTACACCGTTAATCTTGACGGCGTTACTGTGGGACTCGCTTCCGGAGCTACCACAAAGTCTCTCGTTTATTCAAACGGTTCCGCAGGTACCACAGGTAATTCTTATGATGGCGTTGCAAAGGTAAACGTTAACATTAAGAACTGCGTATTTGACATGGAGACTAACGCTATCAGCACATCTATCGCACTTGTAGATAATAGCGATCATGCTCAGGGTAAGGACGTTGATTGTGACGTTGTTATCGAGGGATGCGAGATCATTGCTTCCTCTATGGCGAACGTAAAGATTGCAAACACCTCTACGACCAACGGCTCAAGCCTCTTCGCAAAGAAGAACAAGAACGGCAAGTATCTCACCCTTACAATGCCCACAGGCTCTACCGCTCCCGAAATTACCAATACGGTTATGATCGACAGCGGAGCTGTATGCGCATTCGTTAAGACCTCCGAAACGGTTGAAAATGTAAACTATACTTTGTATCCTGCGGTTATGGTAGGCTACAAGATCAAGACCAGCGTAACACTTTACTCTAACTTCGTATACAACGTTTATATTCCTAAGGCAAACGTAGATAGCTTCACTATCAACGGAGCTACTAGGAACTACGAAGAGGTTGAGCTTGACGGAGTTACCTACTACCACGTAGCAGTTAACCTTCCCGCAGGCGAGACTCTTCAGGATATCAAGGTATGCGTAAGCCTTGTTTCCGGCGAAACCACAGTTAACGCAAACTGGACTCTCAGCACTCTTAAGTACACTAAGTCCGTGCTTGCGGGCGAATACAACGACGTAACCAAGACTCTTATGAAGGATATGCTTGTATACGCCGCTGCGGCTCATACCTACTTTGAGAATACCGAAAAGGTAGCTGAAAAGCTTTCCGAGGTTGCGGCTCTTCTTGAAGGCTACACTAAGGAAATGCCTGAAGGCGAGGCTAAGAAGCCTACCGATAAGACCTACTTCACAGACGTTACCGTATATCTTGGCGAGGTTCCTTCGTTCAGATTCACTCTCGCTGAGGGTTACACGGCAGATAACTTCACCTTCAAGGTTGGCACAAGAGATGCTACCGTTACCGCAGGTGAGGGCTACGTAGAGGTTGCAATGTATGCATATATGATGCTCGATGACGTAATATTCACCGTTAACGGCACCGAAGTTGCAGAGAGCTATAACCTCTATGCTTACTATGAGTATGCTGATACTCTTAACAACGATAATCTCAACGCTATAGTTGAGGCTCTTATGAAGTACTCCGCAGCCGCTGAGGCTTACAGAGTTGACTTTGTTGCAAATTACTGCGCTCACGATTACGTGAGCGGAGTATGCACAAAGTGCGGAAAGGACGATCCCGACGTTGGAACAATGACCTTGACCGCTCCCTCTTCTATCTATTCTAACTATGCGGGCAAGGATATCACCGTAACCTTCTCTAAGGAATGGTACAACGGTGAGGTTACCTTCACTACCGACAATGAAAACGTTTTCGTTGAGAACGGCAAGATATTCGCAAAGGGAACCTTCGCATCTGAGGTTGGCGTAACCGTTACCGCAAAGACCGAGCATCACACGGCATCGGTCGTTGTTAACGTTTCCACTTTCAACGGCGGCATCAGCGCTGAAAGAAAGGTTCAGTATTACGAGAACAATATAATTAAGGAAGAGAACAAGGGCGGAATGATTTTCGTCGGCGACTCTTACTTCGACGGTGAAAACGCTTATCCTAACGGAAGCGGCGCGTTCTGGAGAGATTTCTATCAGGATTGGGCAGGCCAAAAGGCTTACCTTATGGGTATGTCCTCCGCTCAGATAGATGACCTTGAGGTAGTTTCCGAGCGTATCGTTTATCCTATGGAGCCTACCGAAATTGTTATCCATATCGGACACAACGATATTCACCACGGTCCTCTCACGGTTGACGAGTTTATCGCAAGATTGACCGCTCTCGTTAACGAGTATCACTCAAAGCTCCCCGAGGCAAAGATCTACTGGCTCAGCGTTGATCCTAAGAGAGATTCCGCTGATCCCACAAACAACCGTCACGAGTCCTCCTTCGTTGAGGCTCCCGCGGTTAACGCTGCTATGGCAGCGCTTTCAGAGTCAACCGAATGGTTTACCTACGTTGACACGACCTCTATCTTCTACACTAAGAATACCGCAGGTGAATTAACAGCTGTTAACAAGAATATGTATCCCTCGTCCGATGCTTCGCATCCCACTCTCGTGGCTTATGACCTTATAAGAATTAAGATAGAAGAAGCAAGAGGCAAGACTCTCGATAACGTAATCAATATCAATAACGTTGATAACAACTACGATATTGGCAAAGGTGGAAAGACGTATAACTTAAACGGCGATTTCGTGATTAGCGGCAGACTCGTTATGACTCAGTTTGTTAAGAAAAATTCGCATCTTAACTTCAACTTTGGAACTGCCACCGGCAACAAGCGTCCCTATAGATTCCTTCTCTGGGATGCTAACAGTGACGGTAAGTTTGGTATAGGATATGAAAAGATAGGCAGTTATACAAATGAAAATTCAAGCGGAAAAACGCTTTATGATGCTACTAACGGACTTGTTATTAACTGGACTGTAGTTGTTAAGGATGGCGATGCATACTGGTTTGTTGGCGGTAAGCTTCAGGCAGTATTTGAGGACGTTGCGCTTTCGGGCACCTTCAATATAGATGCATGCGGTATGGACGCTGTTCTTTACGATATAAACCTTGTGGAAAGAACCGCTGAAAACGAAGCTGCTTATAACGAGTACATCTATCCTTACTTTGCTGATGACGTTGCTAATATCGAGATGAACGGTCAGAACGGCGATATAACCGCAGCCGGAAAGACCTTCACCGATGCCGCAGGAAACAATCTTACCAATAACTATATCGTAACGGGTAAGCTTGATATACAGAACTTCGGCAAGAGCAATCCTCATATCCAGTTCCGTGTTGGTCCTAACTACAGATTCTTGCTTTGGGATTCTAACCGTGACGGAAAGTTCGGCGCAGGATATACCGAGGGCAGCTCAAGTGCCAGCGATACAAAAGAAGGAATTACACTTTATAACGCAATCGGCGGTCTTACTCTCGATTGGGCGGTTGTTGTAAACGAGGGCAAGGCATACTGGTATCTTAACGGTAACCTTGAAAAGACGTTCGAGGCTCCTACCCTTCAGGCGTTCAATCTCGGAGCGCTCCAGACAGACGCTTACTTCTACGATATTGAGATTTGCACGAAGGCGGAAAATCCGGAGCTTTTCGGTCTTATTTTAGGTGAATATAATGGCAGCACTGTTTACGTTAACAATTATAAGTGCGCGTCCGGAACAAATATAAGCAACACCGGTAAAACCTTTACCGTTGATACAAACGGAACCGCAATCAGCGGTAACTACGTTGCAAGGGGATCACTCCGTACCACCGCTATCAATTTGAGCAACGCGCACATTCAGTTCAAAGTTAAGGACGGTTACAGATTCCTTCTTTGGGATCAGTCTAATGATGGAAAGTTCGGCGCGGGACGTATAGCAACGGGAAGCACTCAGATAAGCGATAAAACCACAGGCGCATATATTATAGACGGTACCGAGAACGGTCTCGAGCTTGAATGGGCTGTAATTGTTAAGGACGGAATGGCATACTTCTTCATTGACGGAGTGCTTAGAGTTACCTTCGCAGTAACCGGTTCGACCAACTTCAACATCGGCGCTCTTCAGGTTGACATTGTTTTCTACAACATTGAGATTTACGTGGATGATACCGCAAATGCAAGTGACAACTACGATCAGGTAGTTGCAGGATACGAAATACCAAATAATTAAGGAGGTAAACAAAAATGAAAAAATATATTACCCCCGAGGTTGAGGTTTTAAAGCTTTCGACCGATGATATTATCGTTACCTCACCCGGTACCGAGACTCCCTGGTATGAAGAGAGCGACGGTATCTGGGAAATGGGCATAAATTAACAAGTGAATTTATGCGATGAAATCCGCATGTGGCGGAATAAATCCAAATAAATTTGGATGAAATCTCTACGAGATTAAATCCGTCTCCGACGGGTTAATAGAAAACGAAGAGGCTGAGTCATTAGCTTAATTAAAAGCTTTTGACTTAGCCTCTTTTGAATCATTATATCTAATAAAATGAAATTGCGAATGTTATAATTTTGGTTGAAGTCTGCATCAAGAATGAAGTTAACCTTTTATTTTTGTCTTTTCTATATGCCTTTTTGCAAAAAACGCTTCAACGTAAAGTATCGCAAACGAAAAAGCAGAGAGGATCAAAATATAAGAAAACAGAAAAACGGGGTAGGGCGTGTTAGCTTGTATGGTGTCGAGAACGGGAAACATACATTCAAAGTGAGGGCTGATAAAGAACATATTAAATTCGTCGTCCATACCTTTTGCGGTGAATATTTTGAAAAAGATTTCGTTGAGCATTACAGCCACGGTGATAAACAAGAGGAAGATGGGAACCGCCGAAGCATAATATTTTTTAAAATCGGGTGAGTCCTTCGAGGCAAATCTTCTTAAGTTAAAGTATATGCCTAAGAATATCTGGCTGCCGTGCCAAAGCATAGTGTGAACGTTTATTCCGAGAGTTTCCGTGAAAACGTTTCCGGGGTATATGTAAACGGCAATGCCGCCAAGAAGAACAAACGTGCCGTAAAACGCAACGAAAGCCTCGCGTATTTTTCCCGAGGGGAGAAAGGCTATCAAGGGCAGAACGTAGAGCGGAGAGGAGCAAAGCTGGAACGGAAAACCGTGCCAGGCGTAATCAACAACAAAGCCATCGCTTGTATCAAACAGATATATAAATTGCTTATAAATCTCAAATACAGCAAGAATTACCCAGAACCAAAACGCCAGCTTTCTCTCGGTGTTTTCGGAGGACTTTATGCACTTTTTGCAAAGAATTGTTGTCAAAACAATGACAAAAGCAACAGAAATTAAATGAAATATACCATACGTTTTCGGTGCTTCAATCTCAAATGATAAAAATGAGTATATTTTTTCTAAAAGTGACATACGTTCCTCCTTTCTGCCGGAATAAAAGTGCTTTTCGGGTGTTCACAAAATATATTTTAATACCTTTAAAATTGAAAAGCAATAGAGTTTTATAAAGTTTAAGAATTGGTAACAAGTTGTTAATACAAAAACGCAGAAAAACCGAGATTGTCTCTTGATTCCTCTGCGCTTTTGTTTTATGCTATTTATTTACTGTCGGTATAAGCCTTTATCGCTTCAAATGATTCCTCGCTCAGAACGTGCTCGATTTTACAAGCGTCCTTTGACGCAATCTCGTCGCTGACGCCGAGCTTTTTTAAAAAAGAGGTGAGCACCGTGTGTCTTTGATACATACTTTCAGCAACGGCGTTGCCCTTCTCGGTCAGACGAAGGTTGCCGTCACTTTCGACCACTATATAGTTGTTTTCACGTAAAATCTTAACGGCTCTGCTGACGGAAGGCTTTGAATAACCCATATACTCGCAGACGTCTATTGAAAGAACCGACTTGTTTTTCTTCGAAAGAACGTAAATCGATTCAAGATACATTTCGCCCGATTCCTGTAAAGCCACGGTGAACCTCCTTAAAGCATTTTGAATATTTTACCACATTTTGTTTCGTTTGTCAACTATCAGACGGTAAGCTCAACCTCTTTGCCAAGGTGGAGTGAATAGATACCTACCTTTGACGGAGCTTTTTCAAACATTATTTCTACTGCCTTTTTGTAATAGGAAAGCTGAAGCGTGTGCGCGGCTCTGAGTCTTTCTTCGGCAAGAGATATATCGGAAAGCTCTTCGCGCGTTAGTCTGTCAGTTTTGTAATCTATAAGGTGAAGCTCGCCTTTTTCGTTTTCTATAAGGCAATCGATAACGCCTTGGACGAGAATTTTTTCGTCTTCAAGAAGAGTCTTTTTATAAGCCTCCTCCGTAAAATCAGATGCTTTTAAAAACACGTTGAAGCGAAGCTCACGGTGTAACGCCTTAGCCTCTTTAATCTCTTTGAAAAGAGGTGAGCGAACGAATGCCTTAAGCTCGTTAACACGAACTCTCGCTCCGTCCTCCTTTGACACGTATTCGCATTCGACGAGTCTTTGAAGCTCGCTTTCGGGGCTTTCCTCGAGCTTTTTAAAATCGCAGAACTGTAAAATCTTATGCGTGGCGATGCCTCGCTTTGCGCTCTCTCCCTCGCTTCTGCCCGTTATAAATTCGGGGAGAATTGGGGCTGAGTCGCTTTCGGTGAGAGCGTTCGTTTCTTCCGATGCGCCAAGGAAGCTTTCGGCGAGAGCTATCCCGTCAAGAGCTACCGCGTTCTCGTCAGAATCAAGCATTGCGGGAGAGAGCCTTGAAACCGATATTTTCCTCGGCAGCCTTTCGAGGTGTGCCTTTTCGTATTTAAAGTTGAAGCGTGACACGTATTCCTCCGCGGAAACTATAGCTGAGTCTTCCGCATCGCTTTCCGAGTCAATGTCCGTGAGGTTTTCCTTGTCGGCGGTATGATTTGCCGAGCCGCCCTCAATAACGAGCCGCCCCGAGCTTCTTCCGAGCATTATAATATCAAGAAAGCTTTTTGCCTTTGAGGCAAAGTATGGGTTCAGCATATCACGGAGGCGCTCTATTGTGTCAATGTAGTCGTCAACCTCGTTTTTCGGCGAGCTGCCGTAAATATACAGCTGCTCTCTTGCTCGTGTCAGGGCAACGTAAAGAACTCTCAGCTCCTCGTCAAATTCAACCGATTTTATATACCTTGATATTGCGTGGACAATGGGGTTGTCGATTGCGGCAAGGCCTGTCGAGTCACGGGTCTTTATAGCTATTCCAAAGTTTTCGTGAAAGACTATTTTTCCACCGCGGTCGTTTTTGCCGCCTGCAGACGCGCCAGCCATTACGGTTACGGGGAACTCAAGACCTTTTGAGCGGTGAACGGTCATAATTCTCACCGCGTTTGCTTCCTCCGCGTTTGCCGCCGCGGGAAAGGTTTCGCCACGCTCCATAACCTCGTTTATATAGCTTATGAAGCTGTAAAGACCTTTGAAGTCGGTGCTTTCGTATTTCCTTGCGTATGAATGCAGAAGAATGAGATTTTCACGGCTGCCGTTCTTTGAGGCAAGAGCCATAAGTCCGCTTTCACGGTATATCTCGGAAAGAAGCGTGTCGGCTCTTTCTCCCTCGGCAAGACGTCTGTATTTTAGTATTGAAGATATAAACGTCTTACCCCGTGTGTAGTCCGGATTAGCCCTTGTGTATTCGGTGAGCGCTTCCCACATGCTTTCGGCGCTTGAAGATCTTCTTATCATAAGAACCTCGTCGGCGCTGAAGGAAAAGAGGGGAGAGAGCATAAGAGAAGAGAGGTAGATATCCTTTCTCGGATTGTCTATCGAATAGAGGAACGAGAGCGCAAGTAAGACCTCCTCGCAAATAAAAAGATCACCGGTCTCGTTTATGCTTGACGGGATACCGTGTCGCTTCAAAGCGTTTGTTACCGCCTGTGCGAGAGGTCCCTTTACAGAGCGCATGAGGATAGCTACGTCCTTTGGCTCAACAGGATTTCCGCTCGCGAGCTTGCCGGATTTGAGAAGCTCGGATATCTTCTTTGCTATACATTCGGCTTCAAGCTCGTTTTTGTCCCTTTCTTCGTTAAGGGCTTTATCACAGACGTCATCCTCGGCATCGTCTTTTTCCGCCGAGGGCCTTTCTATAATGTGAATTTCGGGTATTACCTCCGTGGGCGTGTCACCGTTTTGATATATTTTTGAGAATTTAAGCTTGTCGTCGCTAACGTATCCGATGCTCTTGCCGAAAAGACCGAAGAACGTGTCAAATACACCGTTAACAAAATCAACCACGGTCGCATCGCATCTGAAATTGTTTGACATAAATATGGATGCGGCGGGGTAATCACCCTCGCTATCAATAAGGGGGAAGCGGTTTTTCATATCAAGGAAGATTTCGGGACGCGCGGAACGGAAGCCGTAAATACTCTGCTTGATATCGCCAACCATAAATCTGTTGAACGGCTTGGCTATCGCCGCGAATATGCGACCTTGGAGAGCGTTTACGTCCTGGTACTCGTCAACGTAGATAGCGTCGAATTTATCCGAAAGCTCCTTTGCCAAATCGGTAATGCTGCCGTCGGCATTATAAAGAGCGTCGTATGCGTATCTCTCAACGTCAGAAAACTCACAAACGCCTCTCGCACGTTTTTCTTCCATAAAAACTTCGTAGTACTTTTTAAGGAATTTATATAAGATTGTGAGTAAATTGTAAAGTTTTGCGTACAAATCACGCCATTCATCAGTAGAATAGAAGAATAATTCGGCAGAAAACTTCTTGATATCCTCGCTAAAATAGGAGCGCAAAAACTTGAATGCCGAATAAAATTCGGTAATGTCCTCTTTTCCTCTCGAGAGGCTTTCAAACGCCGCCCCTTCAAGAAGAGAATGAATATCGTCGTAGGATGATTTTGAAAGTATGCTTTCTATAAGACGGAGGTCGGACTCTGCCTTGTGGAGATTTTTTTCGTCGAGGCGCTCGCCCGTGGCAAGCTCTAACGTCTTTTTATATGCGGGCTCGTATGACGCCAAGGCTTCCTTAAGCTCGGAGATAATATACGCTCCCATTTTTGTTTCTTCAACGGTTGTGAAGCTTTCGGGGTTGTATTCCTCAATGAGAAGCGAGAGCGTGTCGATTCCTCGCTCTGAATAGGTCAGCTTTTCAAAGATAAATGATATGGCGTCCGAGAGTCCCTCGGAGTGCTTGATATTGGATATACAATCGGCTACGGATATGAATTCCTCGGGCGTGCATACCTCGGGAATTTCGCCCTCGTAAGCGGCGTTTATAAGCGCTTCAAGGACGGACGAGGAGAGAATTTTCGCCTCCGCGGGCTCTGCTATTCTGTAGTTGGGAGCGATACCTATGCTCTCTGCGGACGAACGAAGAATACTGTTGCAGAAGGCGGTTATTGTGAGTATTTTCGCATCCTTAAGCTTTAAGAGCTGCTCCTCGAGTCTTTGATTGTCGGGATTTTTGCGGGCGGCGTCCTTTATAGCTCTTCCTATTCTTTCTCGCAGCTCGTCAACCGCCGCGTTGGTATAGGTAGCGATAAGCATTCTGCCGATGTCCATAGGGTTCTCTTCGTCGAGAATCGAGCGTATTATTCTCTCGGTGAGCGTTGCGGTCTTTCCGGAGCCTGCCGCCGCGCTGACAAGTAGAGTTCTGTCACGCGTGTCTATTGCTTTTTGCTGTTCGGGTGTCCAAGCCATAGTGTAGCTCCTTTATACGTCAAATTGTTTTATCGGCTTGATAGCCGCTCCGCCCTCAAAAGCTTTCACCTCGCCGAGAGCGAAAAATCCAAGCTCGTCGTGTAAGGTTACACGCTCGCCGATGGGAAGGGATTTGCCGATTTTTTTAAGGTATATTTCAACTCCGCACCTTGCAAGGCGCGCGAAGAATGGCTCGAGCTTGATTTTTGCATAGCTCTCGAAAACTCTTTCCACGGGTATAACAAGGGCGTCTTTTTCGTCCTCCGTCATCGCCTCGATTTCAGAAAGCGTATGGGCGTCATCGAGGGTGAATACCGACGCCTTGGTTCGTTCGAGCGTTGCCATAACGCCTCCGCAGCCGAGCGCCTTTCCGATATCGGCGCAAAGAGTTCTTATGTAAGTACCCTTTGAGCAGTGAACGTCAAGCGTGTAGCTGTCGTCACTTATTCTTTTTGCCTCTATTGAGTGAACCGTGATTTTTCTCGGCTCACGCTCTATCTCAACGCCCTGCCTTGCGATATCGCAAAGCTTTTTTCCGCCAACCTTCAAGGCTGAATACATAGGCGGAATCTGCATAATTTCACCTGTGAATTTTTCTGTGACAGCGAGAACCTCGCTTTCGGTCGGGATATCGGCAGACTCGGAAAGAACCGTACCGGTTATATCCTCGGTATCGGTAGTTATTCCGAGCTTTAAGGTTGCTTTATAGAACTTGTCCGAGGAGAGCATATATTCGCTTGCCTTCACACCTCTTCCTATAAGCACGGGCAAAACGCCGGTCGCAAGCGGATCGAGCGTACCCGTGTGTCCCGCTTTTTTAACGCCAAAAAGCCTCTTTACGCAGTTTACCGCTCCCTGAGAGGTGATTCCTTCTTCTTTTTTTAATACGACTATACCGTTTTTCATTGATAGCTCCTTGACGTGTAAAACTTTTAAATATTTTTCCGTATATATTTTACCACATAAGTGAAAAAAATTCAACCGAGCGCACACAAAAATGTAATTTATCGAAAAAAAGAGCTTTTTTGTCGGTGATGCTTTTCTAACGAAAAGGCGCATTATGATATGAGTAATAATGCGGCTCGCGAATGCCCGCGGATATATGACGCTTCTGCGCTATGCTGAAGGCGCGGCGTCGTTTGCGCGGTGAAAATCACTGCTAAAGGCAACGGAGCCTGTTCGCAATGACGGCATAGACCGACGTGAATGCTTTTTGAAGAATCCGGGTATATTCCGCTTATTTTTCGCAAAAAGCAGTAGAATTCAACAAAAAGACTACAAAGGTTTGCAAAATGGGGTGAATTCGATATTAAACAATGCTTTTTTAGTAAAAGCGACAACACGGTTTTGACAAAATATCATTGCGAAATAATAGTAAAATTTAATGGTATAGAGGTTTTTAGCGATTTTTAACAGTTTTGTCGGAAAGAGGGAGAAAAAATGGACGCAAAAGAAAAAAGAAAAGAGAAGAGTGCGCTCGGTACTCTCGGAAAAAGTATTAAGGAAAGCATAAAAAGAGACGGAATAGGGGTTGGCAGCTTCAGGCTATGGATAAACGTGGGCGCCGCTGTGATAGGCTTTTTACTTGGCGGATGCCATCTGGCGTTTGGGGCGTATCCCTTCGGAGTGGCTTTTGTATCGGCTCTTCCGTCTGCGGTGTGGTCGGCGCTCGTTGGGGCGGCGCTCGGCTCTCTGACTCTCGGTAAGGGCGGTATGATATACGCCATGATATGCGTGCTGAGCGTGTTTTTGAGAATCATAATATCGGGCGGCGCAGACGGTAAGCGCGGCTCGGCAGAGCTTTTCTCAGAACCCGTTTCGCTTCGTGTGTCGGCGGCGCTGATTTCGGGATTCGTGGCCGCGCTATATGAAATATTGCTTGGCGGAATAAGACTGCCGGCTGTGATATTCGGGCTTTCAATGATAGCGTTTTCATCTCTGTTCGCGTTTCTTTTTTCGGGAGCCTTTTACCACGGTATAGGGGTAAAAAGTCTGATTTTTGGCGAAAGACGGATTTTTGACAGGCGTGAGAGCCACGAAGAAAATCAACGCATTCTTTTCTTCAAGGCGTCCGTATCTCTTCTTATTGCGATAATTTCGCTTTCATTCGGAGCTTACAATATATTCGGTATAAGCCTGAGCTTTGTTTTTTCGGTATGCATAACTCTTTTTGCCGCAAAACGCTTCGGCGCGCTTTACGGCGGCGCCGTAGGATTCTTTTCGTCGGCTCCCGTGTCGGGCTTGTTTTCGCCGGGCTTCGCGCTCGTCGGAATTCTTTCGGGTGCTTTGTTCCCGTACGGAGCGAGATACGCTACGGTAACGGCAGGCGCGGCGCTTCTTGTTTGGGGCTCTTACGTCTCGGGCGTGTCAGGTTTTTTGAGTCTTTTTCCCGAATACCTGATAGCTCTTTGTATAATTGTTCCTATGCTTAAGCACTTCGAAAGAGAAAATAAAAAAGAAGAAGGGGAAAGCGCGGATGAGAGGGTCACAGATATGGTTGGCACTATGGCTCTTGCGTACAGAAGCCGAGGGGAGCTTGTGTATGAAAAAATGGAAAGCGCTTTGAAAAATCTTATCCCTGTAATCAGCTCGTTCTTGCCCTCCGAATCCACACAAGAGGATTTTCTCGGATTTTTGAAGCTCGTCGGGGATAGCAAGGGCTACGTTCTTGAAGGAAGGGAGCTTGACGAGAAGCTTACGGAAAGGCTCGAGGGCGTGTTGGATGACGTAGGCGTAAGGTGCGGTATGATAAGGGCGTTCGGTGAGAGGAGAAAGTATATAATCTGCGCCGGTGAGGACCGTGACGGAACGCTTATAACCTCCCCCTTATTAAAAGAGAAAATAGAAAACGCCTCCTCAATGCGCTTCGGTACCCCTAAATATTACAGGCGCAGGGATATGGCACTTATGGAATGCGAGGCAGAGCCGAAATATAGAATTAACGCATATCATCTGACGGAAAGAGGAATTGAGAATGAGGTCTGCGGTGACAGCGTAAGCTTTTTTAACAGCGACGATCTTTATTGCTACGGCGTTATATCGGACGGAATGGGAAGCGGAGCGGTTGCTAAAAGAACCTCGGATTTTGCCGTGCGTTTTCTTAGGACCGCAGCATCGTCGGGAGCTTCCAAAACCACCGTCGTGCATATGATGAACGCTATTATAAGGCGGCAGAGCGAGGAATGCTCCGCAACGCTTGACGTCTTTTCCTTTGACACGCTCACGGGGGAAGCTGAGTTTATCAAAAGCGGCGCCGCAGCCTCGTATATAAAAAGAAAAGGCTCTTTATACAGGATAAAGAGCGAAACTATGCCTCTCGGTCTTATGAAAAGGGTCGATGCTGAAAGAATTAAGGTTTCGGTTTGCGCGGGGGATACCGTAGTTATGTTTTCCGACGGCGTTTGCGAGCCCTCAGAGGAGGCTCCGTGGCTTATCGAGCTGCTCAATGAAAAATGCGACGCGAGTACGGAAGAGCTTACGACACGCATAGCGGCTGCCGCCAGGCTGAACAATACAAAAAGAGATGACGTAAGCGTTCTCGTTATGCGTGTGGAGTCGATTGAGTAATATCCGTTTTCTGTTGATCGGCTAATTGTATATTTTATTGTACGCCTCTTTTATTGCCTTCGCGAGCTTTAAGTCCTTTTCGGTAGTGGACGTGGTTTTGATAGACAAAAGATACGCGGGATCAAGATTGAGTATCTGACAGATGCGGCGCAGCTGGTTGAGATTCGGCTCCTGAACTCCACGCTCGATTTTCGAATAACCCGACTGACTGATATGTATTTTTTTTGCTACTTCGGATTGAGAGAGGTCCATATCCTCTCTGGCGTTCTTGATTTTTTCACCAATATTCATATTTTTCTCCCTAAGAAATGATGAATAAATTATACACTTTAAAACTAATTTTGTCAAGAATAGTGCAAAAAAGAATATACGCGCAGACCTAAAAAATCGGTGACGCTGAAATCCGTTAACTTAAATCGGCGCTTTCGCATAAAATGTATCAGACGTATAAATTCAAAAGAAAGCTTATTTAAAAGAAAGGTATTTCTATGAAAATAGTTCTTGTACGTTCGCCTAAGCTGTTAGCGCCGATACTTAAAAAAATCTTCGGAATAAAATAAAAGCGTATAGCGGTTCTTTTTGAAAAACAGAGAGCAAAGACTTCGTGAATTTATTCGATTACGCTTTAATGCCTAACCCCTATATATAATATGAAGCCTTCCCGAGCGTCAAAGCGCCAAGGAAGGCTTTTTCGGTTAACGTTTTACTGTTCGCCCTCGGCGTCCTTATTGGTAAAGACTATCCAGGTTTCAGGCTTGATGTAGTGCGTTCCGGGAATAAACGTGTTGTTTATTCTCGGCTCGTTAAAGCCCTTATCCTGAACAAATGCCGCTGTAAATCTGAAGGACTCCGCTTCAAGACCTATGAGTATTTTGTCAATTTCTATTTCCACGGTATACCCGACGTTTTTCGAGGGGTCGTAGTCGGTTTGGTCCTCGGAGGTCTGAACGCTGCCGTTGACGAGGGCTACGGCTTTAACGTTGTGCGCAATTTCCGAATAGCGCCATTCGTTGCCCGCTGCGTTCTGCACGTATATTCCGAGGTTGCAGGAAAGCTCGCCCTTTTCACCTGTGGGATTTATTCTTATAGAATAACAGTTATTCAATAATGAGGTGTTGTCCGCGGCGGTAAAGTAGATTTCAACACAGGTGCTTCTGCCCTGCGGGCTCTCTGCGTTGAAGTACAGATTTTTATCTGTTACGTCGAAGGCAAAATAGATTTTTCTCTTTCCTATGTAGGTGTATACCTTTGCCTCGCGCTCACCGTATACAGATACGTCAACGGGCTCTTTCGTGGTTGCGTCGACCGTCGCCCCTTCTATAACGGTTACGGTCGCAAGCTCCGTCCATATTTTATCGGTAAGCTTTCCGTCTATGGAGATGAGGTCCTCGGGTGTTTTTTCGTTTTTAACGACCTCTCCGTTATACAAGGTGTAAGAGTCGAAGACCGGCTCGTGCGTATATCCGCCGAAGCTTAAGGATTTATCCGTATCGTCAATCTCTGCTTTTTTGCCGAGAACGAAGATATCGGAAAGACTCGTGACGCTATTTGTGTTTCGGTTGACCATGTGTATTTTTATACAGTTCACTTCAATATCGTCAAATTCGACTATAGCGGCGCTTGCGGGGCGGAGCTGATACATATTCGTTTCGCCCTGAGCCTTAAGATAGCTCGCTGGAATTAAATGCTTTTGGAAATTAAAATCAACGTAGTCTATAACAGCCGTTCCGTAATAGATTCTTCCGTCGATGAGCTTACGGTAGCAAAGCTCGATTTTCTGAATAGACGAGAAAGCCGTCTTGTAGTCGTAAGAGTTGTAAATCAATATAGCTCTGGCGTTTACGTAATCCTTAAATGATAAGGTTATAGTCGTATCGTCGGTATAGGAGAAGAGAAGATTTTCATCTCCCTCTCTGAGAGCAATAATACCGTCGTTTAAATTGGAATGACCGGCGGTCGGCAAGCCGTTTACGGTTACCGTCGCATCCTTTGCTACGTTGTAGTAGCCCGATATTGCCTCGGGAAGAGGCTGTACGCACATGGACGGACCGTTAGAGCGCATAATATATTCGCCCTTTTCGTTATAAACCCATTCGACCTTGTTTATCGCGAGATAACGTCTGCCTATAGAGTTTCCGCTCTTTATTTCATAAGAGTGGTATGCCACGTAAAGCTCTCCGTCAACCTCAAAGAAGGCGTGGTGTCCAGAGCCGTGAATGTCCCATTCCATTTCGGGAACGTTGAGCATACCGCCGTATTCGGGCTGGATTTTTGTAAACGGACCGAGAGGCGACTCTCCGATTGCCTGACATACGGGGTAAAGCTTATCACTCGTGCCGCCTATTGAGAAGGTGAGGTAATATTTTCCGTTATTTAAGCCGTCGTCCGTATAATCCTTATAAACGAGGAAGGGACCTTCGTCGATTTTATTTGTCGCTGACGCCATATAGCCGTAGGGCGCGGTCTTGTTTATATCGGTGTATCCGTAAGAGGTAAGAGGTGTGGTGGTTTTATAATCGGGGCTTACCCAGTCCTTCATTTTTACACCCCATACGTCGTTTGTCGTATCAACGTTACGGTTGCGTACCATATAAAGATATTTATCGCCTGTGACGGGATCAACGAAGGGACAGGCGTCGATGAAGCTGCGGTCCTTTTTGTAGAGGTTTCCGTAGGTGTGGTTCGCATAAAGGTTGAGAGATTTAAGCTCCTCAACCTCGAAGCAGCTGTTTGTTTCGTCTACGTAATCTCCGTTTGCGTTCGTTCCGACAAAGTTAGTGTAAGGTCCTTCGATATTTTTGCTGAACGCTACCGAGAGAGCGCATGCGTTGGTGGTTCTTCTGGCGCTGAAGAAGAGGATATAAAGTCCCTTGCCGCTTTCCGAGGATTCTCCGAGATAGTATTGCCAATCCGCCTCGGCATCATAGAAGAGCTGCGGCGCCCAGAAGCTGCTCTTACCGAAGAAGTTTTCGCCGGGAGAATATACCGTTCCTATCTTTTCCCATTCTGAGAAGTTTTTGGTTTTCCACATCTCGAAGCTGCTTCCGGTCGTTGTTCCGGTAACGTAGAACCACATTTCACCGTTTTCTTCCTTAGGTAAAACGGTGGGGTCGCCGAGAGGGACTTGGTATGAATTCTTGTAGAATAATTCTTTGTTATAAGCATTAGCGTTTCCGTATGCGTAGCTGTAGAAGGGAAGAGAGGACGCTTCGATGGTATTCAGCTTCTCGGAATCGGGAACGGAAGCTTCAGGCTGCTCGGCGCCGCATACGGTACACTTGCCGCTCGCCGAATAGCTGTGATCGAGCTTAGGAGTGGTTTTTCTTTCCGTTGCGTTACAAACGGCGCATTTATGCTCGTCGATGCCCGTAGAGGTACAGTCCGCCTTTTTAACGGTATACCAGCTTTCGTACGTTGTGTGCGAATGAATTCCGCCGCAATTTATACACTTGTCGCCATCGGGATTTTTTTCGGCGCTTACGGTGTAGTCGTGATTCTTGGCGGGAATAATCTCGTACGTATCGTAAGTACACCTTGTGCACATAACGTAATCCTTATATCCGGGCTCATCACAGGTGGCGCTCTTGCCGCTGACGTCAACGAGGCGATGACCGAGCGCTTTTATCGGATTGATCTCGGTGTGAGTGCAACCGTCGACGGTGCATTTTCTTATTTCTTGTCCGTCCGCGGTGCATGTAACGGCGATCTCGGTTTCCCATTCGCTCATAACGTGGGTGTGAGTATCATCGTTTTCGGAGTCTGTGTCGCTTTTTCCGCAAACGGCGCATTTTCCGTTTTCATCGTAGCTGTGATTAAGCTTGGGAGTGGTTTTTCTTTCCGTGGCATTACAAACGGCGCATTTATGCTCGTCAATGCCCGTTGAGGTGCAATCTGCTTTTTTTATTGTGTACCAGTCTCCGTAGGCCGCGTGCGCGTGAATTCCGCCGCAATTTATGCACTTGTCGCCGTCGGGATTTTTCTCGGCGCTTACGGTATAGTCGTGATTCTTGGCGGGAATAAGCTCGTACGTATCGTAAGTACACCTTGTGCACATAACGTAATCCTTATATCCGGGCTCATCACAGGTGGCGTCCTTGCCGCTGACGTCAACGAGGCTGTGACCGAGCGCTTTGATTGGATTGATCAAGATATGCTCGCAACCGTCAACGGTGCATTTGCTTATTTCCTGACCGTCAGAGGTGCAGGTGACGGCGACCTCGATTTCCCATTCGCTCATAACGTGGGTGTGGGTGTTCCCGTTGCCCTGATTTTCGTTTTCATTCTTATCGGTGCTTGAGCCGCCGTTGTTTTCTCCGTTCTCGCTTTGATTGCCGTCGTTATCATTATCGGTGGAATTTGACGGTATGCAAGAATATGAGGAAAGAGTTATCGCAAGCAGCAATAATATTGAGATTAAAGATTTATAGATAGATTTCATTTTGCCTCCAAGGTGTTTTGGATTGTTTTAATACCGCTATATCATAATTATACCATATATTTACAAAGGAAAGCAATCAACACAATTTATAAATATTTAGCATATTTTTTAGTCATAAACACAAAAAGCGCTCCGAGAAAAATCCGCGGAGCGCCGAGCCTCTTAGTTAAAGAGGTAATATTCAGTTCGTTTTTGTTTCGGTTCTTTTCTTGAAGAGCTTGTTTTTTATTGCCGCAAGGTCCGCGTTGAGAATAAATATTCCGAGAGCCACGAGAAGAAGCGCCGCAATGAGATTTAATATATCAACGCCGCTCTTTTCGGTGAGAAGAAGCATTGAGAGAAGAACGCCGAATACGGGAGTGGTAAAGCTGAAAACGGTTACCTTTGATACGGGGTTGTATTTCAAGAGGATTCCCCAGAGCGAGTACGCAACCGCGGAAAGAAGAGCGAGATACGCAAGAAGGGCTACTGATTTGAAGCTGTCAACGGTGATTTTTCCGCCAAACGCAAGTCCGATTATGATCATAACCGCGCCGCCGGCAATAAACTGATATCCGCTTATCGTAACGGGATCCTCGTGCTTTGAAAATATTTTTATAAGGGTCGAGGAAAAAGCAAGTGAGATAGCGGAGAATACGCAGAACGCATCGCCAAGAAAATTCATAGATAGTGAAAGTCCGTTGAGATTGATTACGATAATTCCCGCAAGACCTAACACGCATGCCACTATCTTTTTGGTATTAAGCTTTTCCTGCCTGAATATCAACGCAGCGATAAGAATTGCGAAGAAGGTAGACGAGCCTGTGAGAATAGTACCCTTAACGCCGCTGGTATTAGCGAGTCCGACGTAGAAGAATATGTACTGCAAAACCGTCTGTATAGCCGCTATAATTCCTACTCTGCCGAGATTTTCAACCTTTGGATAGAGAATTTTCTTGCGTGCTATACTGAAAATCACGACCGTAAGAACTCCCGCAAAGAAGAAACGTATTCCGGCAAAAAGTATAGTTGAGGGAACGTCCTTATCGGGCGAGAGCATGAGCTGATAGCCTATTTTAATTGCGGGGGTTGCGCTTCCCCAGAGCGCGCAGCAAAGAAGCGCTATGAGAGTAATGAAGAGAGGGTTAGAAAACACCTTGGTGCCTTTGTCCTTTAATTTTTCCATTGTCAAAATCCTTTAAAATTTTTGTCCATATGATTTTAACATAGAATTCGGATAAAGTCAAGTCAAAAAGAGCTTTATTTAAAAAGGCGTCGAGTTTGTTCTAATCCTTTTTAAGCCCTGCTATATCTTCCTCCGGAATAAAATTGTAATCGAGAGGTTTGCTATAGACGCTTTCGTAACATTTTTTCTTTAAATTGTAATCTTTTGTTTGCATTATAAGGCGGTTCTCGCGAATCGAGAGCGCTTTATCGGGGTATATTGGTGGCAAAACGTGGAGTATGTGCTTTATTGGTAAAAAGCCGTCGGCATCTCTCTCGCCCCCGAGGGTTATCATTTCGGTAAAGGTAGGGATAACGGGTACGCCGAAAAGAGCCGAATAGTGATAAGCGCCGTCGCGAAGGGGCCGCGGCTTTTTATAGTTGAACCACATCTCCTGCTCGGGATAGATAAGAAGAAGGGAATCAAGCGAAAGAATTTTTTCGAGCGCGGGCTTTAAATTTTTAACCATATATTGCGCGTTTGATGAAAACGGGTGCGTATTGCAGTTTTTCATAAGGAATCCGAATGCGCCCGTCATAAAGACGTTGCTCTCCTGAATGGAGATGTGAAGCCTTTTTTCTTTGCCGAGGAGCTTTGCGAGAATACGAATAGGAGTGGAATCGGTTGGGTTATAATGATTTGAGGTTATTATAGCCGAGCCTTTAACACGCAGAGCGTTTTCGAGTCCCACTATCTCCGTGCCAACGTTCACTTTTTTGGTCAGTGATTCCGCCATCTTACGCGCGGCAAAGGCTTTTATTTTCGACACGGGCTTCTTCCTTTCATTGTCAAAGGGAAGAATCACACGCTTTATATCCTCCTCGGTGGGACACGGATCGCCGACCGAGACCTTGGCAAAGGTATCGCCCTTCTCCAAGGCTCTTTTTATATTGTTTATAATTTCAAGCTTTTCGTTGCTCAAAAAATTCCATTCTAACATAAGATCTTACCTTTTTTGCGGAACGAAATACCGTTCGATTCGGCTATGGTTTTAGCCGATGAAAGCAGTTTCTTTGCCGCTTCACCGTCTTTTTTCTTTTTTCTGTCGTTATATTTTTGCTTGTAATTTTCAAGAAATTCCGCAAAGCTCGTTTTGCTTGCGAAATTCCAGAACAGCTCCTCGTTCTGCACTCCGTCGTATTTCCAGGGCTTGTTAAACATATTGTAGTGCATAAGATAGAGGTCCTTGTTTTCTATCTCGTTTTCCGCAATGGCGTGCTTATTCCAGCCGCGGTCGAGATAGTGGATCTTTCCTCTGCAAAGGAAATTGAGGTAGTCCTGATCGGGCGCGACCGTTTTGAAGTTGTATTTACAAAGCAGATTTATAAACTGATCCTTTATCTTTTCTTCGCGCATCTTCTCGAGATTCATAACGAGAACGCCCGAGTTAAAATAATCCTCGGCTTTTTTCATCCTTACGTGCTTTTTAACGTATTCGCGGAACACGTCTGCCGCCATAACGCTCTCGTCGGTAACCGCGCCGAGAAGCTTTTCGCCGATGTTGGTGAAATAAAGCTTTGCGATATCCTCGTTCAATACGATGTCCGAATCAAGATAAACGGCGCGCTTCAGCGTCGGAAACATTTCTGCGATGAAAATACGGTAATATATCGCATCGGAATAATAGTCTCTGAGTCTTAACGCGAGCTCTTCCTTTATGCTTGATATTTTATCCGCAACGCTGAATACCGAAATTTTAACGTTGGGCTTTATCGCTCCCGTTACGCCGCATAGGCTTTCGAGAGTCAGGTCCTCGGAAAGTATTCTTACGTTGTAAAAATATTTTTTATTCGCAAATGAAGATAATGATTGAATAGCAACCGCAAGATAGGGAAGATAATTTCTGTCGGAGGCGAAGAAAACGTTTACGGTGTTCTTTTCCGTTTTTTTCGCGCGGCTTGTGTTTTTCGTTTTTGGTGGGTTTATAATTTCTGTTTTGGCAATCATATTTTTCTCCTTTCCTTATGTGAAAACCAAAATTCGTGTTAATTTCGGAGAAAGTTTACCACAAAGGAGCGTGAGAGTCAACATTTTTTCCTCTCGAGTTGATTCGAGCGAAAATAGAATTCTCAAAAAGCGATTCCACAAAACTGAGAATGCCCGTGAGACCTTGACTTTTATAGGAAACCGTGTTATAATTAGTGCGGAAAAACAATATTTTTATTTCTTTTTGAGAAAAACGACAAAAAACAAAAAGCAAATAAAACTTTACATAAAAAAGGAGGGTAAAAAGCTTTGGCAGAGAGTGTTAAGGAAATAATTGCCTCGAATCTTGCGTCTCTTCGCAAGGAGCATAAGCTTACCCAGCAGCAGCTTGCGGAAAGAATCAATTATTCGGATAAGGCGGTGTCACGCTGGGAGAATGCGGAAACTCTTCCGGATATAGAAACGCTTTGCAGGATCTGCGATATATACGGAGTTACATTTGAATATCTGCTTCAGAAGGAGCAGCCGAAAAAAAACAATCCGTACGTGGTAAAAAGCAACACTACGGGAAAAATGCTCATAACGTTCATAATCCTTTGCAGCCTTTGGATTGCAGCAATACTGACGTATACCTACGTGAACGTTATTTTCGGCATAAAGCTATGGACTGTATTCGTGTGGGCGATTCCTCTTTCCGCGGTAGTTTGTCAGATATGCAACGCGGTGTTCTTCAAAAACAAAGCCTTTGGTTGTGTTCTGTTTTCAATTTTATCATGGACTACGATTCTCGCACTCTATTTACAGACGTTAAAATACAACACGTGGATGCTCTTTATTATGGGCGTTCCGCTTCAGGCGGTAATAATCCTTATAACGATATTCAGATATAAATCCCCCGAAGGCGTATCGGAGAAAAAGGGGGGAACAAAATGAATCCTTGGATAATTGTATTTATTGCGGTAGCTACCGTTTTGGGCGTGATTTTTGGGTTCGGATATTACGCTTACAGAGTCGCGTTTTATAACAATCCTAAAAAAAGACCGCCCGACCCGTACAGGCACGTAAAGAACGACGGAAGCCGTGAATCCGAATTTTCAAAAAGGCTTATCGACGAAATGATAGCCCGTCCCTCAAGGAACGTTTATATTACGTCGCGTGACGGACTGAAACTCAGAGCGAGACTTTATATGCAGAATGAAAATGCTCCGTTTGTTCTCGCAATGCACGGATACAGAAGCACGCCTATGCTCGACTTCTCGGGCGGCGGAGCGCTTGCTCTCAAGCTCGGCTTTAACGTTATTATGCCCGACGAGAGAGCGTGCGGCGAGAGTGAGGGAAGGACGATATCCTTTGGATATAATGAAAGCCTTGATACGCTTGACTGGATAAATTATATAAACGGCAGATGGGGAAAAAACAGAGAAATCGTTCTCATCGGAGTTTCTCTCGGAGCGGGTACGGTGATAATGGCGGCAGGCAGAGGCTTGCCCGAAAACGTTAAGGGAGTTATTGCCGATTCTACGTTTTCCTCCGCTAAAAAAATTGTAATGAAGGTTATGAAGGACAGAGGCTTCCCAACCTTCCTTTACCCGATTTTAAGATTGGGAACTATCATATACGGCGGCTTTGATCCCAATAAGGCGGATGCGGCTGCGTTCGCTTCAAAAATCAAGGTTCCCCTGCTTCTCGTGCACGGAGAGGACGACGGCTTTGTGCCGCCTGAAATGAGCCGTGAAATATACGAGGCTACGGATATGGCGCAGCTTCACACGTTTCCCATGGCGCATCACGGAACGAGCTACATAGTCGATACCGAAAGATATGAAAAAACAACGGTAGATTTTCTTAAGAGTGTTATTAAGGATAACGCAGAATTGAATTTTTAAATGAAAGGCGATAAAAATGAAGCTGAACGGTAATTTACACGGCTTTGAATTTATATCCTCGAGAGAGATTCCCGAGCTTAGAGGAACCTTGCACGAGGCGGTTTATAAAAAGAACGGAGCGAAGCTTTTGTTCATAGACAGAGATGATTCGAACAAGACCTTTGCCATAGCGTTCAAAACTATTCCCGAGGATGATACGGGAGTTTTTCACATTCTCGAGCATTCGGTGCTTTGCGGCTCGGAAAAATATCCCGTTAAGGAGCCGTTCGTCGAGCTTCTTAAGGGCTCGCTTAAGACCTTCCTCAACGCATTTACCTTCCCCGATAAAACGATGTACCCCGTTTCGTCTAAGAACGAAAAGGATTTTTTGAATCTCGTAGACATTTATATGGATGCGGTTTTGCATCCGCTTGCCGTAAGGAAGCCCGAGATATTTTATCAGGAGGGCTGGCATTACGAGCTTCATAATAAAGATGACGATATGATATATAAGGGCGTCGTCTTTAATGAGATGAAGGGCGCTTACTCGTCTGCCGACGAGGTTGAGATGAGCGAGATGTCCTCAATGCTTTACCGAGGCAATTGCTACGGCAAGGATTCGGGCGGTAACCCGAAATATATTCCTACCTTGACATACGAGGATTTTGTCGCCGCGCACGCAAGATACTATCATCCCTCAAACGCTCGGATAATACTTGACGGCAGCGTTGATATAGATAAAACGCTTGCTCTTTTAGATTCGTTTCTCGGTGAATACGATTATCTTGAGATAAACAGTGAGATTCCCGCGCTTGAAAGATGCGGTCACGTCGAAAAGACGGTAGAATACGAAATATCTCCTACTGAGGACCCTGTCGGCAAGGCGCGCGTTTGCCTCGGCTTCGCAACCTCGTCATACCTCGAAAGACGGCTTTCGGTCGCTCTTGCGATAGCTACGGACGCCATTGCGGGTACGAACGATTCACCGTTTAAAAAGACTATTCTTGATTCGGGACTTTGCGAGGACGTGTACTTCGTTCCTTACGACGGGATAAGAGATAACTCTGTTATAATAGAGATCAAAAACGTAAGACGCGAGGATATGGAAAGGGCAAAGAGCTTGGCGCTCGAAACGATATCCGAGCTTGTTAAAAAGGGAATAGACAAAACCGTTTTGAAGGCTTCGTTTAATTCTCTTGAATTCAGAGTCAGAGAGCAGGATATGGCGACCTTCCCCGCCGGAATTGCGTATTCGATATCCGCGCTCGATACGTGGCTTTACGGCGGCGACCCCAAGGAAGGACTCTCGTTTGAAGAGGATATAGCTTACCTTCGTGATATGCTTGACACCGATTTTTACGAGAAAATACTTGAAAAATATATTCTTAAATCAACGCACAGCGCAACGCTTTATATGATACCCTCGGCAACTTTAGGAGAGGCGAGAGACCGTGAGGAAAAGGAAAGACTTGCTGGTATCAAGGCTTCGATGAGCACCGAGGAGCTTGAAGAGATAATAAAACGCACCGAGCTTATTGAACAGTGGCAAAAAACACCCGACTCTCCCGATGCGCTCGCTACGATACCTATGGTTTCGGTTTCGGATATCAGCGAGCTTCCCGAAAGGCACGATTTCGAAGAAGGCTTGACAGACGGAGTCGAGACCGTGTTTACCGAAACAAATTCGAGAGGTATCGTATATACGACTCTTCTTTTCGATATATCCGATTTTGACGAGCGCGGCCTTTTTGCTACGTCGATTTTGACCGAGCTTTATAAGAACGTTGCGACCGATTCGCACAGCGCCGCAGAGCTGCAGACAAAAATCAAAACCGAGCTTGGCAATTTCAGCACGGGTACGCTTGTTTCTACTAAGAACGGCGTAGTAACACCGTATTTTCAGGTTGCCGTAAGCTCGCTTGCCACAAAGCTTGATTCGGTTGCGGATATTGTAAAAGAGGTTCTTCTTGCCTCTCGCTTTGACGATAGCGATTCTATCGGAAAGATTATAAGACAGATGAAAATAGGCGCTCAGGAGAGCATATCCGCGGCGGGACATTCGGCGGCGTTTTTAAGAGCTTCCGCCTACGTCAGCCGTGAATCTGCTGTAACCGAGCATATCGAGGGAATAGAGAATTATCTTAAGCTTCGAGCATTGGATTCGGATTATTCTTCACACGCATCAGCGCTTTCCGAGTGTTTATACGGTCTTGTTGAAAGAATATTCACAAGAAAAAGACTCACGGTGTATTATTCGGGAGAAAAGCAGGACGGATATGAAAAGAAGCTTATTTCCATATTCCCGATCGGCAGCGATTTTGAGAGAGGAAGCAAAATAGAGCCTCTCGGCGTAAGACGGGAGGGAATACTCATTCCCGCGGCGATATCCTTCGCCTCAATGTCGGGGGACGTGTTAAGCTGCGCTGAGAGCGTACAGGGCTCGCTCGGTGTCGCGAGATCGATAATTTCATATGAATTTTTGTGGAATGCGATAAGAGTTCAGGGCGGCGCATACGGCGCAGGCTTTATTAAAAGACAAAACGGCATGGTTGGATTCTATACCTACCGTGATCCCGACGCTAACCGCTCTGCCGATATATTCAAGCAAACGCCCGAATTCCTCACCGAGTTCGCAAAGAATACAGATAATCTTGATAATTTCATAATAGGAGCGATAGGAGATTCCGAAGTTCTTCTTACGCCTAAGGTTATCGGCGCTATGACAGTAGCGTTACGTTTAAGAGGTGAGAGCTATGAGGATAAGGCGCGCCAAAGACGTGAAATTCTCAACGCTTCACCCGAGGATATGATGAAAATAGCCGATATGCTTAAGAAAATTATAGCAAGCTCGGGAATTTGCATTATAGGCGGCAAGGCGCAGCTTGACGCAGCCAAGGATAAAATAGATAACATTATAGAGATTTAAAAAACAACGAATAATAAAAAGACGGTTGCCCGAAAAACGAACGGACAATCGCCTTTTTGTTATTATTTATTTACAAATTACGGTATTTTTCTTGATCACTCGTAAATTTTTCCGACGAGCATAGCGCGGAAGAGCTTTTCGGAATTGTCATAGACTGTCTTGCCTCGTTTTCCGGGAGCTGCGGCTTTCGAATATTTTCTGAAGCACAAAACGGTATCCTCGGGCAGATATTTGAAGCCGGGCTTGTCCTTTAAGGGCGTTGACGAAAGATACACTCCGTATTCGGAGGCAAGTCGGTAGCCCTCGTCGTTTTCACCGCTCGCTATTTTTGCGCCCTCGGGAAGATAAAGGGATACGGGGGCAAAGGGGTTGGTGCCTTTGTTAGTCCACTCGTCGAGAAGATATTTGGATATCATACAAACATAGTAGTTGCCCGAAAGCATATTATTGCGGAAAAGCTCGTCATTATCCTTGAGAAGATTGTATGGAACGTTGCCTTCCTTCTCAAGCTCCTTTATCTCATCGTCAGAGGGAAGATATATGTCGAGAAGCGAGAGATTTCTCTCTTGGTCGGAATTGTAATCACCGACGTAAAGTCCTGCGGACTTGTAAAGAATGGTACAGGTTGATTCGGTCTCGCCTTCCTCCAAAGTGCGCAAGTTCTTGCCGCCCGCATACAAAACGTATGCATCGTAAGAGGTTCTTTTGCAGGTCTGTACCACGCATAGCGTGATAACAAAAACGAAAAATGCGGCTATTATCGTGTGCCATTTGTAGTGGTAGAAAAAGTTTTCAAGCTTTTTTAAAAACGGTGAGGTGATCTTGATATCTCCGTCGGATTTTCCCGCATCGGCATACGATGCCTCGGAAGCCTCTTCATTTTTTGCGAGAGGATCGTAGTGAGAGGTGCGCTCGAATATATCTCGCTCCTGCTTTTCTTGGGAGCTGTTTTTTATCTCCTCGTTTTTATCGTTGTAATTTTCCATATCTGCTTTGCTCCGTGTTCTGATTTTGCCTTGCAAAACGTTTTACAAGAAAGAGTATAGCATTTTTTGGCTTAAAAGTCAATGAAGATATTATTAAGATTTCTTTTCCTATCACCGAAACAAGTAAGGTGAAAAAACCGTTTTTTCTTCGTCAAAATCTACAAAGCACTTTGTGCAAAACGCTGAAAATAAATTTTTTTCGATTTTTTTGTAACGTTTTGACTATTTTTAGGGTATTTATATATGAAGGAATTTTTTAGATGATTTTGACGAATATCATTATGCATATTGTTAAAAACGCTTTTTACCTCTTTTCAAGCGCCGTGATATATGGTACAATTATATTGTAGTATTAACCACAACGGAAGCATAAACAGCCAACGTAAACCAAAAAGAGCAAATGTACGAATAGGTACATTAAGCGATGGACGAACAATAGAGATTCATTTTAGTGAAGATGGAATACATGGTTTTCCTATATACTAGTTATTGGAGGTAATTATGATAAAACAACTATTAAATGAATTTTGGCAATGGATGATAGAAGAACTAAACAAGACGCAGGATGACTATAACGAAAAAGGGTTGAATCAAGTTTTGAGAGAGTATGAAGATGATTTTCCAAAGTGGAATGAATTGTTTTTCGCAGGTCAGAGAATAGTAAATAAAAATGCATTAGATGACGACTCAATATTCGATTTACTTACTGTTATGGGACTTGATAACGAAGGAGAAAATATCTGCTATCATATAGAAGATTACTCATCCGAAGAGCAATTTGAAAAAATAATAGAAATTGGATTATCACATCCGCAAATGGAAACTCGTTGGCAGTTGACTTTATTGTTAGAGCATAGAAAACCCAAGAGGTATTTTGATACTCTTAAATTATTAGCAAACGATAAAGATTCTTATGTTCGTCAAAGAGCACGTGGATCTATAAATTACATAAGGTTTGGAGAAGGCTGGGATAAGCATCTTGAAAAATTGTTTTCTCAAAAAATATTAACAAAGAGAGATGTTTTAGATGATATAGTAGCTAAGCCTGTTTGCGAGTTTTGTCAAAACGAGATTGGCACAGATGAACTACCGATAGGATACACAACCGATAACAACAAATTATGGATTTGCGAAACTTGTTATAACGATTGCAAGGATGGTTTTGAACTCAAATCTGCTAATTAAATAGACCAACTTTAACAATCCACATCGCGAATTGCGCATTCAACTTTTGTAAAAAAGCAATTAAACATTTATTGATAAAAAAGGATTAAAGCAAACACGTCATTACGGTTCGGATGGTAAAGCTGAATATGATATTGATTTTCATCACCCAGATCCCAATAATAGTCATAAATTTCCGCATAAACACAAATGGAAATGGGGCGGTATAAAGCCAGAACGAAGCGAACCAATTGATATTTATTGAGGTGCCAAATGAAAATAAATGAATTGATAGAAATGATGCAGATTGGAGAAGAATTCGAGGTTTGTGTAGATGGGCAAAACTTTTTTCTGCAACCAGAATATGATTCTTGGTTAGAAGAGTGTGGATATTTGCGCACGATTATCTTCGATTCTAACAATGGTAATGCAACAGAAATTTTTGTAGGAAGCACGGAGACAATTTTAGAATATCGTTTTGCAGGTAAATATACTTTCAAAAATGATTTGAATAAATTTGAGTTAAATCCAGGTTGTTATATTGTGGAGAATACAAGGGGCGACAGATAATCCCTTTACGTATAGAGGTTATTAGAACTACAAGCAAGAAACAATAAAGAAGCAAATAAATGGGCACAGAAATTTGGATATAAAGGTGCAGAAGAGTTAAAGAAAGATTTTGTAGGCAACAAAGGAAGTAGATTTAATATTTTTAGGAATCGCTCAAACAATGAGCTGGTTTTGATTGCCATAGAGACTGCAAAAGAAATATATACGGAGTTGTTTTTGAAATGAAAAAGAGAAATAAAACTTCAGTAAAATATGAAATTGTGTTAACAAAAAGAGATACAGATGACTTTGACAGAGATAATGTCAGCAATGTATTGAATCTTCAGCCGATATATTCAGAAGCACCCAGGGTAAGTAAAGGAAAAGTATACTTTAAGGATTTTGGAACAGATTCTAAGAATTTCACTGTAATCCCTCAAGAACAATCTCCCCATCCTTTCATAATACACGCATGCTGGGGCTATGGCAGAGGAGGCTTTGATGATTTTAACGAAACGTTGCTCGATGTAGAAAAAATAGTAGTTAGCAGAAAGCAAGAATTCACCGAACTATGCGCTTTGGAAAATTTGTCTCTTAGTTTAAGTATTATAGTCTCTTCAAAAGGCAGAGAAATTCCGTTCTTAGCTCTATCGCAAGATCAAATTTCGCTTTTCGCATCGGTAGGTTTGTCTGTTGACATGCGTTTTGATTTTGAGTAGTTATCACTACGGAGTGTAAAAATGGATAAAAAAATTAAAAAAGATTACCACCAAAGTTTATGAAGAAAAAAGCCAAAGCTGGATATGTGAAGATTGCTTTAACAAGTTTCAAAGTTCGTTTGGCTGGGAAGATTCAAAAGAATAGATTTTATGAAACGTAAGTGATTGAAGGCAAAATGTTTTGATGCACAAGTACATCGAGAAACACTCAAACACAAAGCAACAAGAGGCAAAATGAAAACAATTGCTTGCAAAAATAACAAGAATTGACTAAATTTTGCCTCTTAAAACAATACGATTACGTACAACAATGGCACGAGCTACACGTTTGCATGGAACAGCAGACAGCTTGAAACCGCAATTAAAGGCGGGGTAACGTATTCGTTTGCACATGACGAAAACGGATACAGAACAAGTAAAACCAAGAACGGTGTTACAACCAACTATTATTATGACGGTGGAAGGCTTCTTGCGGAAGAAAACTCGTGTAACGTAAGGATAGATAACGCTCATAAGTTCCCCAATCCTCATAATTACGAACACATTAATTATGTTACAAGCAATGGTATTAAAGGTACGATCAAATTTTTTGATTAGGAGAAAAAGAATGACTGTGTTAGATGATAAAAAATCAAATACGTTGCGTTGCAAGTATATCGACACTTTTGTAAACACAAATTCTCCGTACTTCAAGGAGAACATTGAACAAAAAAACATATTTTGTGATGGATTGTGTTATACGGGTTATCTCTGGGATTTTTTGATAGTGACAGTAATGATTACAGAAGCTGAAGCGGATAGACTATTACAAGAAAAACGAAACGTTTTTGTTATGTGGGACATACATTCGTGTGAAAGAATATTAATTCCTGATTATTGGAAATTTCCGAAAAGCAGCGTTCTTTTTGTGGATGCTTGGCTCGAAAATTTCAAGTCAGAACTTCCCGAAGATGTGTATATATTTGATGATACATTCAGTTGGAGCGTTATCTATACTCATGAAACAAATTCGGAGGAGAATCGTTATTGCTTGTATACCCATAAACTAAAATAATAGATTGTTTTTCTTGGTTGCTGTTGCAATATAGTTTTGTTGAATATGGCAGAAAGCGAGAATGGTGGAAATGAAAAAGATATACTCTTACGTTAAGAATATGATAGTTGCACGGTATAAGCTAATGTTCGCCATAACAATGATTCTGTTTTTTGTGTCGATAATATCGTTGTTTTTTCATCATGTAACACCGGTTGCGGGTCTATACTTTGCAGGTTCGTTTATATCGCTTACAAGGCTAATAACTTATAAAACCGGAAAAATTCCTATTTTTGCTATCGACAAAACTTGGAATGTCATAGAATGGAGAAAAAGAAAAGAATTAACATATGAAACCAAAGAAGAGCTATATGAAAAAATGTCGTTAAAATCAGCGTCTATTCATTTTATAATTGCAGTATTTGGATTATGTATGTGGATTGTTTGCGAAATTTTAGCATTTTTGTAACGTAAAATCGAATTAGGATTTTCGTTTGGATGGGGCTTTACTATTTCAATTGAGGTGATAGAAAATGAAGAATGAAAATAAAAGCACGATATCTAAAATTCGAAAAATCGGAATAATAGTATGTGCTATAGGTATAATCTCTATAATTGTTTCCTCTTTGTTTTATGGAAACAAAAAAGATATTCCCGAACTTGACTTTGAAAATTTTTCGCTTGAAAATGTAACAGAAGAAGAAAAACTTAAAATTCCAAGCTCATATCGAGGCTCTTCGCTACATATCTCAAGTTCGGGTGGAAGATCGGGCATTTCAAGCACGTATTACAATGATTGCGATCGAGATAATATGAATTTTTCATGCAAAAAAATGACCGGAATAACTACTGTAAATGCAACGAAAGCAAAAGATTGCATAGTTGAATGGGTAATCAAATTCGATGTATCAGAAGGTAACGCAAAAATAATTATTGTTATGGACGAAAAAGAGATAATAAAGGAATTCGATCCCGGCGAAGATATCTTCTTCTCATACGAAGTGACGGATAAACATAATTTTTACGTAAAAGTTTTGTGCGAAAAAGCTCGGGTTGAGATTGATGTAGAACGTACAATTAAACCAATTGCGAAAAAATGACTGTAACAACATTAAACATGGAAAACAGTTTGCACTTTGAATGTCTTAAGTAAAAAGTTTTGAGGGGCAAAATGAAAACAATTACTTACAAAAATAACAAGAATAGACTAAATTTTGCCTCTCGAGACAATCCGCTTGCGTACAACAACGGCACAGCAAAACGCTACAACAAAATAAAAGAGGTATATCGATTAGCGTGTTATCCTTAACGGAGAACACGCAATGAATTGCAACCTTGCGGTTGCATGAATTGAAAGCTATGCTTTCGTGAATTGCCTACGGCGTGAATTGTGTCTTCGGCACATTGGTTGCAATTCAATTCATGGAGAAGGCGGCACGCCGACGAGAAATCATGGCGATGCCAATTCATGATGCGTCAGCATCAATTCATCTGTAAAACGAACAGAGCAAGAATAGAAGGATTTGCTTCCTTTTACTCTTGCTCTTTTTGCTTGTTATATGGATTTGGGCTATGCTATTGACAAACGGCAAAAAATAGTGTAAAATTACATTTGTAAATATAGATTACATTTGTAAATATAAAGGGTGAAGAATAGAAAATATGGATAGAAATTTAAAGACGAAAATAGCGTTTCTCTATTATTCCTGCGATATGACGCAGGAGGAGATTGCATCGAGGCTTTCTTTGACGAGGCAAAAGGTAAATGCTGTTATCGGCTCGCTCAGGTCGGAGGGAATCGTTTCGATAAGCGTATGCGAGAGCGAGGGCGGCGTGGCTCAGCTTGAGGCAAAGCTCGAAAAGCATTTCGGCATTAAAAGGGTTATTGTCGCTCCGTCGTATGACGACGAGAAGCTTGATTTTCTCAAGGTCGCAACTACGGCTGCAGAATATCTTGAAAGCAATATTTCAAACGGCGATATAGTCGGCGTGTCGTGGGGAAAGACCTTGGGCGCCGCGGTTTCCGAGCTGCGCTTTACAAATAAAAAGGATTGCTGCGTCGTGCAGCTTTTAGGAGCTCAGAGTATGGACGGCTTCGGAAATAAGTCCGACGATATCGTGAGGGCTCTTGCCGAGAGGCTTAACTGCAAGACGTATCTTATGTACGCGCCGATGGTGGTTTCAAAGAGGGAGATAAAGGACCTGCTCGTTTTGGAGAAGCCTATCAAGGCGTCGCTCGACGCTATGCAAAGATGCAATATCGCAATCTTCGGCATCGGTGAAATAAGTGAGTCTGCGCCTATGTATAAAATGGGCTATCTTTCGGAGGGTGACGTTGAGAGGCTTATGCGCGAGGGCTTTGTGGCTGATATTGCCTTAAATCCCATAAGGCTTGACGGAAGCACTGACGGCTGCTTCTTAAGCGAGAGGCTTTTAGGGGCTGACGTTGAGTGCATTAGGGGAATAGAGAACACCGTCGGCATTGCCGCGGGCAAGGGAAAGGCAAACGCCGTTATAGCGGCTCTCAGTTCGGGACTCTTAAAGACTCTTATAATTGATTCGCTTCTTGCGGAAGAGATAATTTCAAAAATAAAAATATGATATATAAAGGAGAAGGGAAAATGAAAATCTTTTTCACGGCGGAATACGACCCAAAGGAGCTTGCGCCCCTTTACGAGCTTGGCGAGGTCGTTATAGACGGCTGGGCAAAGGGACTTCCGAATTTAACTCAGGAGGAGCTTCTTGAACGCTCGGGGGATGCTGATATAATTATCACCACCTTCGACGAGATAACGAGAGCGGTTATAGAGAACGCAAAGAATCTTAAGCTCATCGCTTGTACGAGAGCAACGCCCGTAAACGTTGATATGGCGGCGGCAAAGGAGAGGGGAATTCCCGTTCTCTACACGCCCGGAAGAAATTCCGACGCAACGGCAGAGCTTACTATCGGACTTATGCTTTCAATAGCGAGAAAAATCCCGATGGCACACTCGGCTCTTAAGGCTGGAATGTACACGGGTGCGCCCGATGATGAGAAAATTACAAAGGACGGACTCAGAAAGGATGTTTTCTGGGGCGTTGGCGAGGACGCTCCCTATTCGGTATTCAAGGGCTGCGAGCTTAAGAATAAGACTCTCGGTATCATAGGATACGGAAGCATCGGTAAAAGAGTGGGAAAAATTGCCCGCGCGTTCGGTATGCAGCTCCTTATTTACGACCCCTATATCGGCGAGATAGACGTTGAGGAGATCGGCGTTAAAAAGGCGCTGACGCTCGAAGAGGCTATGTCCGAGTCGGACTTCGTTACCTGTCACTTGAAGGTAACGCCCGAGACAGAGGGCTGTATCAGCCGTGAAATGCTTTCACTTATGAAGCCGACCGCATACTTTATAAACGCCTCGAGAAGCGCAGTCGTTGACGAGAAGGCGCTCATTGACGCTCTCCGTGAAAGAAGAATCGCGGGAGCCGCTCTCGACGTTTACGAGAAGGAGCCCATTCCATCAAATCACCCATACCTCACAGAGCTTGATAACGTTGTTGTAACGCCTCATATCGCAGGCGCAAGCATGGAGGTTTTAACAAACCACACTAAGATGATAGTCGGCGAGGTAAGACGCTTTGTACGCGGCGAGCATTTGCTTTACAGATATTGCTAAAGAGAGCCGATTTGCAGCTTAAATTTAACACGCATACATATATAATTAGCAAGAAGGAGAAAATATTATGAATATTGAAAAGGCAAGAGAGGTACAGGCTGAGGTTTGCAAGACGGCTAAGGCTATGGCAGACGCGGGACTTACCGCAGGCACGTGGGGGAACATTTCGGGCAGAATAGATGACACGTATATGGCTATCACGCCCTCGGGTATGGACTATTCAAAGCTCACTGCCGACCAGATGGTTATAGTAAATATGAAAACGGGTGAGTACGAGGGGGACCTTAAGCCCTCTATCGAGGTTCCTATACACTCGAAGATACTTCTCGCAAAGCCGAATATCAACGGCGTAGTTCACGTTCATTCCTCAAAGGCTCTTACGGTTGCCGTAACGAGAAAGGGAATTCCCCCCATCTGCGACGACCAGGTGCAGATTTTGGGTGGTGATATCAGATGCGCCGCATATACATATCCCGGCACTCCGGAGATGGCAGAAACCGTTCTCGAGGCTCTTGACGAGAGAAACGGCGCTCTTATCGCAAACCATGGCTCGATAGCTATCGGCAGAACTCTTAAGGAGGCTCTCACGGGCGTTACCGTGCTTGAAAAGACCGCGGGAATATGGATCGACGTTCAGGCTCTCGGCGGCGCCGTTGAAATTTCTAAAGAGGATTGCGAATACTATCACGACTTCTTTATGAACAAATACGGTCAGAAAAAGTAATAATTGACAACAATAATTTACAAAAAACGATTTAAATAACAAAAAACACAGAATGCGTGCTCTCGGTTGACGGTGGCACGCATTCTGCATTTTTTACTAACTATAAACGAAAGACGGATTTTATTCCGCTTTCGAGGTTTTACTGTAGTGTACTGTAGCGTTTATCAGCTCGGATATGAGCTTATAATTGACCGTATTTTCCAGCTCCTCTTTGCTTCCGTTGTAATATACGTTGGTGAGCTTTGAGCAATTCCAGAATGCATCCGGGGAAATAATCTTGACAGTGGCGCCGAACGTGATGCTTGATAGATTAGTGCAATAGTAGAAAGTATCATCTTCGATGCTTGTTATACCGCTGCCGATTTTTACTTCTTTAAGAGCGTTGCAACTCCCAAATGCATGTTCTCCGAGAAGCTTTACGCTATCGGGGATGGTGACACTTGATATACCGGAATTCCAAAATGCCCATTTTTCAATAATTTCAATCCCATCGCCAAATTCTACGTTTCTGAGTACTGAGCAGAATCTGAATGCGGATTCGCCGATCTTTGTTACGCTTCCCGGAATCGAAATGCTTTGAAGAAGCCTGCACTCTTGAAATGCGTATTCGCCTATAATAGTGAGCTTTTCTCCCAAGGTAACGTTTTTTAAGCTTTTACAGTACTCAAAAGCGAAGGCTTTGATAGTTGTGGCGTAGTAGCCGAGCTTTACGCTTTTAAGCTCGCTGCACCCGGAGAACGCATACTTGTCGATAACTGTCGCATGGTCGGGAACAACGAAGGCTTCGTCGGATTTCTTTTCGGGATATTTAACGAGAGTTCTTTTGTCACCGGTGTACAGTACGCCGTCAATGGATACGTACGATTGGTTGCTTTCGCTTACCGTTATTTTTGAAAGATTTAAGCAGTTGAAAAATGCCTTCTCACCGATGTTTTTTACACCGCTGCCTATGGTAACGCTCATCAAATATTTACATCCCGTAAACGCATTGTCTTTAATCTCTGTGACGTTGTCGGGAATATTGATATGTCCGAGCTCATAGCAATTTGAGAACGCATAGGAGCCAATGGTTTTCAACGTGGTCGGAAAATAAACCTTTGAGATGATTATGTAGTTTCGAAATGCTTTGTCACCGATGCCCCTAACTATGTCTCCGTCGGGAGAAAGCGGGGGGATCCTTAATTCAAAATGATCGAAAGCCTTGCCGCCGCTCACGTAACACGTACCGTCACCGTTCGAGACAAAGTCGAGTCCTTGGCTGTAATTCTTTGGGTTGAAGTTTTTAATTTCCTCGTCTTCGGAAAGCGTGGTGTCATTTTTGTCAGATTGATCATTTTTGTCTGACTGATCGTTTTTGTCCGACTGACCGTTTTTGTCCGACTGATCGTTCTTATCTAACGTGACGTCAGCGTTCGCCGATTGATTTTGTTTGTCCTCGCTTTTGTCAAAAAGAGACGTAACGTCGCACGACGTAAGGGAAAATGCAAGCAGAATGGTTAAAAGAATAGACATGCAAATAACAAGCTTTTTCATATTAGTCCTCCTTTTTGAACTGTCAATAGTTTTTATTCCGATTACAAAACGCCCTTTAAGAAATTAATAACGTTTTCGCCTGCGATTTTTTCAACGGTCGAGGAACTGTAGCGGCAGAGAAGCATATCTATCAGCTGATCGTGAATTGAAGCTTCGGGGTTTAGTCCGATAAGATTTTTGCCGAACGTACCGTCGATATCAAAGCCAAAGGCGAGCGAGTCCTCTCCGAAATGCTCGAGGTGGTATTCCACGTGGGGAATGACGTCCTCAAGGCGAGCGTTCTCGCTCTTTACGAAGTCGGGGTAGAGGTTAAGACCTATAACGCCGCCTCGGTGAACTATCTCTCTCGCCATATCTCGCGTGAGGTTTCGTCTGTTGTCACAAACCTCGCGGAAGTTCGAGTGCGTTGCGATTACGGGCAGGGGATAGTGCTTCAAAAGGTCGTAGAAGCTTTTGTCGGAGAGGTGCGAGACGTCAAGAGTTATGCCAAGCTCGGCGCAGCGCCTTGCCATTCTTATGCCCTCGTCGGTAAGTCCCTCGTCGTTTTCGTCGTATGCGCCAGTCGCAAGCTCGTTCGTGTCCCACGCAAGTCCCATAACGCGAAGCCCCGCCTTGTAGAGAGTGAAAATCTCGTCAGAGTCGGCAAAAAGACCGCCGCCGCCCTCAATGGTGAACATCGCCGAGGGTAGCTTGTTATCCGTGGCGTAGTATAGTCCTCGCACGTCCTCGACCTTTAAAAGTCCGAGCCTTTCGCATTCGTATGCGTAAACGTTGAGCCGCTGCATAACGAGTCTTCTGCGAGCTTCGGGCGGATTGCCCACCGCCTTGGTCCACGCCGCAAAGCACTGGAGATAGGGGTATTTTTTCGAGGTGTTGTATTCGCTTATAAGTCCTCTTTCGGCATTGACCGTCAAAAGACTGTCTGAGTGCATATCCGCAACGTACATATAGCGTTACTCCCGTGGGTTTGTTTTTACTGTTTATTATATTTTACACTATTTTAGCTTTTCTGTCAACATAGGGGTTAAAACGGCGTACGCAGAAATTTAAAAAAAGAAGTATTGACAAAGGGATGAAAAAAATATATAATATTGTTACTTTATTATAAGAAAGCGTTTTTAATATAAAAATTCCGCTACGAAGAGGAGGATAAACAATGGACGCAACAGACAGAAAGATACTGAGACTTCTTGAAAAGAACGCAAGAATGGAAAACACGGATATAGCCACCGTTCTCGATATAAGCGAGGACGAGGTATCGGGTCGCATAGCGGCGCTTGAAAAGAGCGGTGTTATCTGCGGATATAAGAGCGTTATAGACTGGGAGAAGGTAGATACCGACAGCGTCAGCGCAATGATTGAGCTTAAGGTTACGCCTAAGGCGGGCTTCGGCTTCGAGGAGGTTGCGGCAAGGGTTGCGAAATATCCCGAGGTCGAGTCGGTTTATCTTATGTCGGGCGGATACGACCTCAACGTCATAGTTAAGGGAAGAACCTTCCACGAGGTTTCAAACTTCGTTTCACGTGAGCTTGCTATGATAGATTCCGTAACCTCTACGGGTACTCAGTTCGTTATGAGAAGATACAAGGAATATAACGTTGAGCTTATAGGAGAGGACGACGAAAGGGGTAATATTTCCTTATGATAGATTATTCCAAGGTTTTATCGGGTGTCGTTAAGGAGATGAAGCCGTCGGGAATACGTAAGTTTTTTGATATCGCAAATACGATGGAGGACGTTATTTCTCTCGGCGTTGGCGAGCCCGATTTCAGAACGCCCTGGCAGGTCAGATCCGCAGGTATACGTTCGCTCGAAAACGGCTCGACAAGATACACCTCAAACAGAGGTCTCGAGGCTCTTCGTGACGAAATTTCGAGATACGTGGACCGTAAATACGGTGTAAAATACAGCGCAAAGGACGAAATTCTCGTTACCGTTGGCGGCAGCGAGGCTATTGACGGCGCAATAAGAGCAATAACCGAGCCGGGTGACGAGATAATAATTCCTCAGCCGAGCTACGTTTGCTACGAGCCCATTGTCAGACTTGCGGGAGGCGTTCCCGTTATCATAGATACCAAGGCTGAAAATGACTTTAAATTAACACGCTCCGAGCTTCTTTCGGCTATGACGGAAAAAACTAAGGCTGTAATTCTGCCTTATCCCTGCAATCCCACGGGCGCAATTATGGAGTACGAGGATATCCTCGCTATTTCCGAGGTCTTGAAGGATACCGATATTATGGTTATCTCCGACGAGATATACGCCGAGCTTACCTACGGCGGCAAAAGGCACGTCAGCGTGCCGAGCGTTCCCGGTATGAAGGAGAGAACGATTCTTATAAACGGCTTCTCAAAGGCGTTCGCCATGACGGGCTGGAGACTCGGTTATGCCTGCGGACCGTGTGAAGTTATGAACATGATAACCAAGATACACCAATATGCGATAATGTGCGCTCCCACCACCTCTCAGTACGCTGCCGTTGAGGCGTTGCGAAACTGCGACGGCGAGGTTGAGAAAATGCTTGAGGAATACGATATGCGCAGAAAAATCATCGTTTCCGGCTTCAATAGAATAGGACTCAGCTGCCGTGAGCCAAAGGGCGCTTTTTACGCCTTCCCATGTATTAAAAGCACGGGACTTACGAGCGAGGAGTTCTGCGAGAGGCTGCTTGAATCAAAGCACGTGGCGGTCGTTCCCGGCAACGCATTCGGTGAGTCGGGCGAGGGATTTGTAAGAACCTCGTACTGCTATTCCACCGCTCATATAAAGGAAGCCTTGAAGAGAATTGAGAGCTTTCTTGAGGAGCTTAAGGTAGAAAAGTAAATAAAAGTATACAAAAACGGCAAAAGCACTGTTTAAAAGACAACGCTTCTGCCGTTTTTTGTTTGGTTTTTATGTAAAGGAAAATTACGAGTTTTCTTTGAAGTGATTTCTGTATATCGTATTGATAGCTTCCTTCGCCCTGTCGGCTATCTGATAGCGGTCGAGTCCCTCTTTCTTAAGCTCCTGAACGGATATTGCTGGGTAAATGATGATTTTCTTCGATTTCTTATGGTAGTAGATAGGAACTATCGGAACGTCCTCGCCTCTTTTCGCGTAATACTGCTCGGCAAGGGCAACGAAGCCTGCGAACGAGCCCGTCAGCTCGTCGAAATATCCTTCGGAGGAGTCCTCGGGGAATATCATAAGAGAAGCGCCCGAGTCAAGAACGTCTATACTGCTTCTTACGGTATATAAAAATCTCTCGTCGGTATAGGTGGGAATGACCTTTATTCCCTTATACATCATCTTCGAGAAGCAAGCCTCGAACAAGGATTTTACGGTAGCGGGGAATTTTTTCTTTCCGAGCTTTTGCATATAAAGAACGTTTCTCAAATACAAAAATCTCGATTTGTAATTGCCTAACATCTGGTGAGCGCCCCAGGTGACGTTGAATTTAGGGTAATAAAGCTCGAGGACGAACGGTCCCATTTTTGCGGAATGGTTAGATACGACTATCGCCTTTTCGGGAATGCTGTCGCAATGCGTTTCCACCTTTACCTTTATGAAAAGTCTGAATATTTTTTTGACTACCGAGAATATCGGTTGCTTTCTTTTTGGTACCTTGTAGTCCTTGATTACTTCCGTTTTTAGTGTTTTCTTTTCTTCGGTGTTTGTCATGGTTCTGTCTTTCTGCAAGGTGTTAATTGAATTTTTTAAAAAGAGCCTTGCGGAAGTATTATAGCACAAATTCGGTGAAAATTCAAGTCTTAAAGGCTCTTTAAGGTTTCCATAACGTAATTGCCGAAGTCGGAGCAGGTAGCGCCTGTATCTCTTCCCGTGATAACGAGCTTCTTTTCCTCGAACGAGCAGATGTCGAGCGCTCTTTCAAGCTTTGCGGCGTATTCGCCGTAGCCGATGTGGTTGAGAAGCATTACGCAAGCACGGAGCATTGAGCAGGGGTCTGCGTATATATCTCTGCCCTCTCGTACCATTCTCGGAGCCGAGCCGTGAATAGCCTCGAACATAGCGTATTTTTTGCCTATGTTAGCACAGCCCGCCGTACCTACGCCGCCCTGGAATTCGGCAGCCTCGTCGGAAATTATATCACCGTAGAGGTTGGGAAGAAGAAGCACCTGGAAGTCACGTCTGCGCTTCTTGTCAACGAGCTTTGCCGTCATAATGTCGGCGTACCATTCGTCCGTCGTTATTTCGGGATAGAGGTCGGCAACCTTGTGGCAGTCCTCGAGGAAGTTTCCGTCGGTTGTCTTGATAACGTTCGCCTTGGTAACGAGAGAAACTCTCGTCATATTGTTCTTTTTTGCGTAGTCGTAAGCGAGGCGGGCAATTCTGTCCGAGCCCTGCTTCGTGGTTATGGTGAAGTCGACCGCAAGGTCGTCGGTAACGTTGAAGCCCGAAGAACCGACGGCATAGCCGCCCTCGGTGTTTTCACGGAAGATCACCCAGTTGATGCCCTCCTCGGGAACCTTAACGGGACGGATGTTCGCAAAGAGGTCGAGAGCCTTTCTCATAGCAACGTTTGCCGATTCGATATTGGGCATACCGTCGCCCTTTTGGGGCGTTGTGGTCGGGCCCTTAAGAATAACGTCGCAAGCCTTAAGCTTTTCCATAACGTCGTCGGGGATAGCTTTTCCGACCGCGATTCTGTTTTCAATGGTGAGTCCGTCTATCGTGATAAACTCAACACGTCCCGCCTCTTCTTCCTTTTTGAGTATGAATTTTAATACTCTTTCGGATTCCTTTGAGATGGTAGGGCCGATGCCGTCGCCTCCGCAGATACCTATTTTTATGGTTTTTAGAGCGGCGTAGTCTGTAAAATCGCCCTGAGACTTCATATCCTCAACTCTTATAAGCTGCTTTTCGAGAATTTTTCTGAATTTCTCGCAGGCTAAATCAAGCTCTTTTTCGTAATTGTTCATTTTTTATTTCCTCTTTCAGTTTATCTTTATGAATTTTCCTTTGTGTAGTTGAGAAGTCCGCCCGAGAGAAGAATTTTTCTCTGTCTTTCGGTGAGCGTGAGCAGAAGCTTTATTTTTTTGCCGCCCGCACTTAAGGTAACCGAGTCAAAGGAGGCGATAGCTTCCTTGAAGTTATCTATTGAGATAGCCTCGTTTTCCGAAAGAAGCTCGTAGTCGTCGGGGTTCTCGAGAGTGAAGGGAACTATACCGAAGTTTATAAGGTTCGCGACGTGTATTCTCGCAAAGCTCTTTGCGATTACCGCCTTAATGCCGAGATAGAGCGGAACGAGCGCCGCATGCTCACGGGAGGAGCCCTGTCCGTAGTTTGCACCGCCGAGTATAACGCCTCCGCCCTCACGCTTCGCGCGCTCGGGGAAGTCGGGGTCGCAAACGGTGAAGCAGAATTCGGAGAGCTTCGGTACGTTTGAGCGGTAGGGAAGAATCTTCGTGCCCGCGGGCATAATGTGGTCGGTAGTGATATTGTCGCCGACCTTGAGTATTATTTTGGATTCGAGATTTTTCTCAGGAGCCTTGCCCTTGGGAATGGGCTTGATGTTAGGTCCTCTCTCAACGGTGAGGCTCTTAGCCTCGCTTTCGTCGGCGGGAAGCTCGATAAGGTTGTCGTTTATAAGGAATTTTTCGGGAAGAGTTATCTTCGGGGCATTGCCAAGCTCGGTGGGGTCGGTAAGCACTCCCGCGATAGCCGAAGCTGCCGCAACCTCGGGTGAAACGAGGTAAACGCTTGCGTCCTTAGTGCCGCTGCGCGCCAAGAAATTACGGTTGAAGGTACGCAGGCTCACACCTGCGCTTCCGGGAGAGAAGCCCATACCGATACAAGGTCCGCAAGCGCATTCGAGTATTCTTGCGCCCGCTGAAATGAGATCGGCAAGAGCGCCGCACTCCGCAAGCATAGTGTATACCTGCTTCGAGCCGGGAGATATTGAGAGGCTGACGTCGGGGTGGACGGTCTTTCCCTTGAGAATTGCCGCAACGGTGAGAAGGTCCTTAAGAGACGAGTTCGTGCAAGAGCCTATGCACACCTGATTTATCTTCATTCCCGCAATCTCTTTTACCGACTTTATATTGTCGGGAGAGTGGGGACAAGCGGCAAGGGGGGATAGCGTGTCAAGATCTACCGTGTATTCCGCATCATATTTAGCGTCGGCGTCGGACTCTAAGGGAGTATAGTCCGACTCTCTGCCCTCCGCCTTTAAGAAGGCGCGCGTCGTTTCGTCCGAGGGGAAAATAGAGGTCGTTGCGCCAAGCTCCGCGCCCATATTCGTAATGGTAGCTCTCTCGGGAATGGAAAGCGTTTTAACGCCATCGCCCGCATATTCAACTATCGCGCCGACACCGCCCTTAACTGAAAGTATGCGAAGCACCTCGAGGATTACGTCCTTTGCGCCAACGTAGTCACGGAGCTTACCCGTGAGGTTTATTTTTATCATTTTAGGCATTGTGATGTAGTACGTTCCGCCGCCCATTGCAACGGCAACGTCAAGTCCGCCCGCGCCCATAGCGAGCATACCGATACCGCCTGCCGTGGGGGTATGGCTGTCCGAGCCTATAAGCGTTTTGCCCGGTACGGCAAAGCGTTCAAGATGAACCTGGTGGCATATTCCGTTTCCGGGACGGGAGAAGCGAAGGCCGTGCTTTTTCGCCACGGTCTGTATGTAACGGTGGTCGTCGGCATTCTCAAAGCCCGCTTGAAGCGTGTTGTGGTCAATGTAAGCTACGGAAAGCTCGGTTTTGACTCTCTCGATTTCCATAGCCTCAAGCTGAAGATACGCCATAGTGCCCGTCGCGTCCTGCGTGAGCGTTTGGTCAATTTTTAAGCCTATCTCGCTCCCTTTTATCATTTCGCCGGAAACGAGATGAGCCTTGATTATTTTTTCGGCAATTGTATATCCCATTTAATTTACCTCTTTAGTCATTATATGACAATTATTATTTACATTTCGTTGATTTTACTCTCAAAATTTAAGAAAGCTTGCTCTACGTGAACCGATGTTAAGCGTTCCGCTTCGTCGGCGTTCTTGTTTAAAATCGCCTCTAAAATTTCTCTGTGCTCAAAAATCGATTTTTCAGCTCTGTTTGTGTTCTTTAACGAAAGCCTTCTGTACGCCTTGATGTTTTTGTGAAGGTCGGAGAGAATTTTATTCAGGTGACGTGAGCCCGAGGCTTTGAAAATAGCGTTATGAAACTCCGAATCAAGCTCGCCTCGTCTTTCGTCGTCGCCCTTTTTTAAGTAAAACTCGGAAAGCTCGACTATCTCTTTAAGGCGGGCTCTGTCCTCGTCGCTCATTCTCTCGGCGGCAAGCCTTGCCGCAAGACCCTCGAGACGCATACGCACAGCGTATATGTCCTTGATATCATCACGCGTTATTCCTATAACCGTCGCGCCTTTGTTTGCCGAAAGCTCAACGAGTCCCTCCTCGGCAAGTCTGTGAAGCGCCGCTCTTATGGGCGTTCTGCTGACCGCAAGTCTTTTTGAAAGAGCGATTTCTCGTAGCTGCTCTCCGTCGCTGAGCTTGCCCGACAGTATCTCCTCCTCGAGAATAAGATACACTCTTTCTTCAAGTGATATTGAGTTTATATCTACTGTCATTTTTCGCCCCCCTTAATAATGTCTGTGCTTTTTGAAAACACCGTTCGACAAACGCTCTGCAATCTCTTCAAGCTCGTCGTCACCCATTATCGTGGTACGGCCGTCGGAGTAAGCCTTGTCTATCTCGTCCTTCATAAGAGTAATTATCTTATCCTGTTTTGTGAGCATCGCGTCACCCTTCAAGAAGTAGTGATTGTTCATCCAATAAGCTATTCCCGCAAGTCCCGAGGTGTTGGTGATAGAGACCTCTGCGGGACGGGCGAGTATTTTTTCGGTATCGAATATGTTGTAAATTTCGGCATCCTTCATAAGACCGTCCGCGTGTATTCCCGCTCTCGTGAGATTGAACGCCGAGCCGACGAAGGGCGTCATGGGCGGAATCTCGTAGCCGAGCTCGTTCTTGAAATAGCTTGCTATCTCGGTGATGACCGTGGGGTCCATGCCGTCGAACGTTCCCATAAGAGAAGCGTACTCGATAACCATCGCCTCAAGAGGAATATTACCCGTTCTCTCGCCTATGCCGAGAAGTGAGCAGTTAACGCTCGATGCTCCGTGAAGCCAAGCCGTCGTAGCGTTTGCGACCGCCTTGTAGAAGTCATTGTGTCCGTGCCACTCGAGCATCTCGGAGGTAACGTCTGAATAGTGGTGCAGACCGTAAACGATACCGGGAACGCTTCGGGGAAGCGCAACGCCCGAGAAGGGAACGCCGTAGCCGAGGGTATCGCACATACGTATCTTTATCGGTATGCCCGATTCCTTAGAAAGCTCGGTAAGCTCGTTAACGAAGGGAACGACGAAGCCGTAGAAATCCGCTCTCGTTATATCCTCAAGGTGACATCTCGGGCGGATTCCCGCGTCGAACGCCTGCTTGATAACGCCGAGGTAATGGTTGAGCGCCTCGGAGCGTGACATACGCAGCTTCTTGAATATGTGATAGTCCGAGCAGGAAACGAGAATACCCGTCTCCTTTATTCCCATATCCTTAGCGAGAGCGAAGTCCTCCTTTTTCGCTCTTATCCAGGTCGTTATCTCGGGAAACTTGTATCCAAGCTCCATGCATTCGTAAATGGCGCGTCTGTCCTTTTCGGTGTATACGAAGAACTCGCTCTGACGGATTATTCCCTTAGGGCCGCCAAGACGCGCGAGCATTTTGTAAAGGTCAACTATCTGCTTTGTGGTATACGGAGCGCGTGACTGCTGACCGTCACGGAATGACGTGTCGGTTATCCAGATCTCCTCGGGCATATTGAGGGGAACTCGTCTGTGGTTGAACGCTATCTTCGGGATCTCGTCGTAAGGATAAACGTCACGGTATAAATTCGGTTCTGCAACGTCCTGCAGGGAGTACTTGTACTGCGACTGCTCAAGAAGGTTGCTGTATGGACTTTTTGAAAGCATAATATTTGCTCCTTTCAAATAATAATCGATAAAAATGTATAATTGTATTCTTGTATACAATTTGTGAGGATATTATATAGCATAGATTTTAATTTGTCAAGTACCGAATAAAATAAAATACAAAATAATTTACAAAAATACAATAAAGTACAAGTGAAGTATTCGGTTGCTCCTAAACACCCCGCCTTGAAGTAAGGTTCTTCGCCCATTTTCCTCGGTTTATTTTGATTGCCGCGGGAATGCACTTCAGTATCTGGTCGGATTTCAGCGCCAAAAATACGAGCCACAGGGGAGCGTCAAGCTTTAAAGCTAACACGGTCAGCGGTATAACTCCAAGGAAAATGAAAATAGCGTCGTTTTTTAAGATGAACGACGTGTCGCCGCCGCCTCGCACGATACCGAGCAGGCAAGCGCACTGGTAAGACGTTCCGATTATCGTGAAAGCTAACACGGTTATGAGGCTTTTTGCGACCGAGACTGCCTCGGGCGAGATGTTGTAGAGCGAGATAAAGGGATTTTTCACCGCAAAAAGAGTGAGTGAGGTCGCTATACCGAGAATAATGAATATAAGCTCGGTCGTGTAAGCGTATTTTTTCAGCTCCTCGGTTCTTCCGTCGCCGACAGCCTTTCCGATTATTATACCGACGGCGCCCGAAAGTCCGTTCATCACGATATAGGAAAGCGAATTCAAGGTGTTCGCCACAGAAAGTCCCGTGAGAATCGAGTCCGAGGCGAAGGAGGAGAAAACGTAGGAGGAAAAGAGGGTGTTGATTATCCATATAACTTGCCCGAGAACTATCGGAGAGGTGTATTTGAAGAAGTCGAGGGTTATTCTTTTGTCGAATTTAAAAATCTCTGTGATGTGTATTCCTATATTCTTATCCTTTAAAAAGAGATAAAAGGCAAGAATTAAAAGCTCGACGGCACGCGCTACTATAGTTGCGATTGCAGCACCGATAATGCCCATTTTTGTAAAGCCGAGTTTACCAAATACGAGCAAAATATCAAAAACAAGGTTGATGATGAAGGCAACAAACGAGGCAAACGTAACGATTTTAGGAGACTCAACGCCTCTTAGAGCCGAGCCGATGGCTCCCGAGAGTGAGAAGAGGGGAAAGGATATCGAAAGATATTTTAAATAAAGAGCCGACTCAGAGCCGCCTCGGGAGAAAAGAGACGATATCTTGCCGGGAATAAAAAAGGATACGAGGAAAAAAGCTGTTCCGAAAATAATAATAAGAGCCGAGCCGAGAGAGAATATTCGTTTTATAGGCTCTTTTTCGCCCTTGCCCCAATACTGAGATATACCGACGGTCACACCGCCCTCGATTCCCGATATAAACATTTGCAATGCGGTTGCTATTAGACCGCCGACAAAAACGCTTGCCGTAGCTCCATCGCCTATTTTTCCGACTATAATGCTGTCGGTAAGCGTGATCAGAAAAGTTACAAGATTTCCGAGCGCCATAGGAACGGCAAGACGCCGTAAATCCGAATAGAACGCTTTATCCTTAGTAAAAATCATAAATATGCCTCGTTGATGATTATATGTAAATTTTTTACTAAAAGTTGAAAAAATAATTTTTCTGTGCTACAATATAAATAGCAATAAAACACGTAATATCATTATATGCAAATTCGTACGGCTTCGACCTTTGAGCGAGTGTTTTTTGCTCTCTCTTTTTTCTTTGAACCCCCGTGTCGTGTCAAGCTTTGCGCCTTTGCGAAGGTCGGCAAACCAAGATTTATGTTATTGCTCGGGCGCGCCATCGAAAAACGCTCATACACCTTATGATACTTGTATATAACTTTTTGCTTTGAGGTGAAAAATGAAAAAGCTTCTCAAATTCCTCTTTTCGAGGTACACGCTTTCCGCGGTATTTATACTTTTAGAGCTTATGCTGCTTACGTATCTTCTGTTTTACGGATACTATTATTCTACCGTGTTTCTTATTATCTCGGGAATAATTGACGTTCTCGTTATAATCAGCCTTATAAACAGAGATACCAATCCGGAGTTTAAATTAACCTGGCTTGCGGTGGTTACAACGCTTCCTCTCGTCGGAGGAGCGCTTTATATAATTTTCTCGCACAGGCGGCTTACTCGCCGAGAGGCAAGGCTTCTTTCGGTAATAGCCGACGGGCTTCTTGAAAACAAAAAAAGCTCTCTTGACGAAGCCCGTTCTCTTGAAAATCTTAACACTCTTTCACGGGAGAGTGAGGTTGGAGGGGGCAGAGCGCTTTCCATACTTAAGGATGACGCGCTCGCTTCGCTTTATTCGGGCTGCGACGCAAAATATTATGACAGCGGAGAGGAGTTCTTCGAGGCGCTCGTCAACAGACTTAAGAGCGCAAAGAAATTCATATTCCTTGAATACTTCATCGTTGAGGACGGCGCTCTCTTCGGCAGAATACACTCGGTGCTTAAGGAAAAGGCTGCCGCGGGCGTTGAGGTAAGACTGCTTATAGACGATATCGGCTCTATGCGAACGCTTCCCGAGAGCTTTGACAGAAAAATGAGAAGCGATGGCATTTTGTGCTACAGATTTGAAAGAGTCAGCGCAAAGCTCAGCGCCTCGCATAACAACCGAGACCACAGAAAAATATGCGTCGTTGACGGCGCTTACGCCTTCACGGGCGGAGCTAATATAGCAGACGAGTATATTAACGAAAAAAAGCGTTTCGGGCATTGGAAGGACGGAGGAGTTGAGGTTATCGGAGCTGCCGCAAGGGGCTTTACAAGACTGTTTCTTTTGCTTTACGACTTTACCGTCGGAAAGGTTAGCGACTATGAAAAATTCCTCTCGGATAATAGCGCCGTGTGTAGCGAAAACAACGAGAGCGTCGGAGCGTGTGAAACCGCTGAGGCGAACGAAGGCTCTTCGGAAAACGCTACCGATGACAGACAACAGAACGACTTGCCCGAAAGGCGAGGCTATATGATACCCTTTGGCTCGGGCCCCTCGCCCGCTTATACCGAGCCCGTCGGCAAGAACGTTTTTATTAACCTTATCGAGATGTCGAACAGATATCTTTATATCACGACGCCCTATCTTATCATTGATTACGATTTGACCGAGGCGCTTCGAAACGCGGCGAAAAGAGGCGTCGACGTTCGAATAATCACACCGCACGCGGCAGATAAAAAAATCATAAAGATAATGACCAAGGGCTCGTATCCTTATCTTTTGCAGTCTGGCGTGAGAATATTCGAGTACACACCGGGTTTTATTCACGAAAAGCTCGTCGTGACGGACGATATCGCCGCCGTTTCGGGAACCGTAAACTTTGATTACAGAAGCCTTGTTCATCACTTCGAGGACGGACTCTGGCTCTTCGGCCACGATGAGATAGTAAAAATGCGCGACAGCTTTTTAAGGACCGAGGAAAAATCCCACGAAATACTCAAGGCTGACGCAAGGCTCGGCCCGTTCGAAAGAATAGTCAAGGATCTCGTTAAGATCTTTGCGCCGCTTCTTTAAGAAGGCTATCTTGTTTAAAAACCAAATAAAAAAGCAGAAGAAAGAACGTTGGGCTTGAAGCGCAATTCGTTCTCTCTTCTGTCTTTTTTATATCAATTTACCTTAACCGATTTTGATTGCTTTTTAAAAACTACTTAAAAAGCTTCTCGGGAGTATCAATAAGCCCCGAGAGATAATCTATAGAAAGGTTGTAGAATTTTGCGAGTGTCTTGTAGTGTTCTACCGGCATTTGCCACGCGCCGCTTTCCCAACGCGCGTATTGCTGTTGGCGAGTACCCAATAATGATGCTATCTCGCTTTGCGTTTTGTCAGCATCTTCTCTGGCGTCCTTTAGTCTTTGGTAATATTGCATATCATTTTCTCCGTAAAGGTTGTAAAAACCGGCAGAAGCATTTCTCGAAAAAAACAGCGCTTCTACCGGTTTTATTAAGCTTTGCTTTACGCCTTTTAACTAAAACTTATATAGACTCAATAGCGTAAACAACGTTCGGGGAGTCGTTTATCTTTTCGATGACCTCGGGGAGAGTCATCTTTTCTTTTTTCGGTACTACGACGATTACCTCGATACCGACGTTGCCCGAGATTCCGCTTCGGGGAACGGTGACCTGAATATCGTGAGCGCCGTATTTTTTCTTAAGAGCGGCGATACAGTCACGCACTGCTGCGTCGTGGTTTATCTCTATGTAAACACCGAAGTTGGAGCGGTTGTCGTTTATCTGACGCTCAACCTTGCTTAAGATAATAACCGTGAAAATGGAGATAAGAAATGCCGCGATAGCGCCCTCGTAGAAGCCTGCGCCTGCCGAAAGACCTATAGCCGCGGTAACCCAAAGACCTGCGGCGGTGGTTAAGCCGACGACCTGGAATCTACCCTTAAGCATTATCGTTCCCGCGCCGAGAAAGCCTATGCCCGAGATTACCTGCGCGCTGATACGAAAGGGATCGGAGGTTATAAATCCGAGCTTGTATCTTGCGAAGAGTCCGACCATTACCGTAAGAGCCGAGCCGACGCAAACGAGAATATGAGTACGAAGTCCTGCGGCTCTGCGCTGCCTACCTCTCTCAAGTCCTATAAATCCGCCGAGTATCGCGGCGAGAAACAGACGTATAATTATCGTCCATATATTAAATTCTCTGAGCCATTCCATATGAATACCTCGCTTTCTTTTATTATGCGTGTTAAGAGTTCTGAAGTATATTTTAACATTAATTCCATAAAAAGTCAACTTAAAACGCTTTATTGTTAAAAAGAGAGCGTATTTATATTAAAAAGGGTGTGTTTTTTTAAAGTTTTTAAAGTTTTTTTAAGAATATACGAAAAACATTGACTTTTTTTGAGCTTTGAGATATATTATTGGTGGATAAAATTAATAATCAAAATACGGAATAACGGCGCATTGTATACGGCGCTTATTCTAAGCTTAAAACGGAGAAAAATATGATAACTTACGAATCAATAAAGAAAAACGAGGCAATAAAGACTTATATCGAGCGCGCTGACGCGTCTCTCAAGGCGCTCGGCTATACCGAGCATAGCTACGCTCACGTAGGTATGGTGGCAAAAAGAGCCGCCGAGCTTCTTTTGGGTCTCGGGTATGAAGAGAGGACGGTCGAGCTTGTAAGGATAGCCGCTCATCTTCACGATATCGGAAACGTTGTAAACAGAGTTGACCACTCGCAGTCGGGAGCGCTTATAGCGTTCAGAATTCTCGATAACATCGGTATGGATGCGGGTGAAATTGCCGAGATAGTCACGGCTATAGGCAATCATGACGAGGGCACAGGCGTTCCCGTGAGTCCTCTTGCGGCGGCTCTCATTATTGCGGATAAGTCCGACGTGCGCCGCAGCCGTGTGAGAAACAGCGACCTTACGACCTTCGATATTCACGACAGAGTTAATTATTCGGTAACAGAGTCCGCTCTTTCCTTAACTGAGGGGGGCACTGCCGTAACGCTTTATCTGACCGTAGATACGACTATAAGCTCGATAATGGATTATTTCGAGATTTTCCTTGTCAGAATGAAGCTTTGCAGAAGCGCCGCAGAGTCCTTGGGGCTTAAGTTTGAGCTTGTTATAAACGGTCAGAAGTTCTTGGGGTGACGTTAAACGCGGAATTAGGAATGAAATTAAATTCGGAATTCGGAATAAGGAATTAGAAATTAGCGGGGTAGAGCTGCAGCATAGGTTGCAATTTCTACCCCGTTTTTATTTGGTTACGCTTGAACGTTGCGGAATTATGCCATCTTTGGTTTACATTTATGGCGTTTTTGAAATTTACTGAGGCTTGATTTTGTCCACGGCGCCGAATTTATGCGACTTTGGCGCGTATACCGAATAAAGCTTAAGCGGGGTTCTGCCGACGTTCTTCACGTTATGGTAAGTACCTGCGGGAATAAGGATAACGCTATGCGCGTCTAAGGGTATCGGATCGGCAAAGTAATTCTCTCTGTTGCCAAAAAGAACCTCTCCCGCTCCCGAGATAACGCCGACGAGCTGGTCTATACCCTCGTGCCGCTCAATGCCCGTTTCTTCTCCCACGGGTATGGTCATAACGGTGAGCTGCAGATTTCCGCCCGTCCAAAGAGCCGTGCGAAAATCGGGCGTCATGAACGCCTCTTTGCGTATATCAAAGACTATCGGCTCGTTTCCTCTGTCACGCATCGCGCCCGAGGAGCATCCGGGAGCGGTATCTTTTAAAGCTCCGTTGTCCCACGCTCTTTTTTCGCTGCAGTATACGCTCTCTGTTTCTTCGGCTTGGCACCTGCAAGACGGCTTTTTTTCGGCAGAGTTATTTTCTCCGCCGTATAGCCTCTCTCTTTCTCCCCTGAGCCGCTCGCCGAAGGATGAGGCGTCTGAGCGGCAGCCGCACTCACCGTTCTTAGAGCTATCGTGACACGCTTTATCTCTACACGCTCCCTCGCCTGAGTGCTTCTCATGGTTGCCGTTCAAGCTCGGAGCATTGTATAAAACACCATTGCCGTCACTCTCTTTGTCGAAAAATTTACCTAAGTTGATTTTACCGAATCTCATACATATCACCTTTCTTTCTCTTCGTCCCTTTCATTATATGAGAGGTGGGCTGTTTTTGTGATAGTGATTTATCCATAACCGATATCTTGTAGGTAGCACAACGAGATAAATGAAAGCGCTAAAAGATTTATATTCCAAATATGGAAAAATGTTGAACAAAAACTAAAAAACGTATTGATAAAAAAGGAAAAATATGTTATAATTCTTCTGTTGTTAAAACAATAAAAAACATGTGAGGGAAAAGTCATGAAAACAAAGCGCTCGTTATTAACAAGCTGCATATCCTTGCTCCTATGCTTTGCGATGCTTCTTGGAACAACTTTTGCGTGGTTCACGGACGTTGCCGTAAGCTCGGGAAACAAGATCCAGTCGGGTACTCTTAAGATAGACCTTTTGGTTCTTGGCGAGGATGACGGACATTGGAAGTCTGTAAAAGACAACAAAGATCCTATCTTCAATTACGACAAATGGGAGCCCGGCTATACCGACATTACCATATTTAAGGTCGTAAATCTTGGAACGCTTTCTCTTAAATGGGAGGCGAGATTTGCTTCGGAGGAAGAGCTTTCTAAGCTCGCTGAGGTTATAGACGTTTACGTCTGTCCCGGTATTGCGGAGGCATATCCTACCGAAAGAGTGCTTGGCTCCGAATGGGAAAACGTTGGAACTCTCGATAAGTTTATAAACACTATTGCCGAAACAACGCACGGCTTCCTTGACGCCGGCGAGAGCGATACTCTCGGTATAGCTCTTAAGATGCAGGAGGATGCAGGCAACGAGTATCAGGGACTGACTCTTGGCGAGTTTGATATTCACGTTGTAGCTACACAGGCAAACGGTGAAAGCGATAGCTTTGGAAACGAGTATGACAAGGACGCAAAGTGGCCCGATATCGCAAACGGCTTCGTTGCGACAAAGAGCCTTGACGACGTTGCAACCGTCTACGGCGAGCTTGCAAACGACCTCGTTATCAGATACAGCGACAGCGTTTACGCTTTGCTCCCTGCGGGAGTTAAGCTTGCTGACGGTGTCAGCACTCTTAAGTTCTCGGGCAAGGCAACAGAGAACGGCAGCAATATCGTTCTCGGCGAGGGCGATACGGCAGAGAGCTACGATATTCATATTGAGGGTATCGCAGACGATAACACCACGCCCATTACAGTTTATCTCGGTGAAATTCTTAAGCCCGGAATCAGCGATACATCGCTTAAGCTCTATCACGAGTCCGACCTTATGACAAGGGTTAACAGTGTAGCGGATTTCGCTATCAACAACCAGTATACATACGATAGCGCAACGGGTGAGCTTGTTATCTACGTAGATAATTTCTCCGTGTTCTCGTACGTTGAGACCACAGCTGACGAGTGGGACGGTAATTCGGATACCGCTTGGTATAACGAAAACGATATAGAGTTCACTCTTTCGACCGCTGAACAGCTTGCAGGCTTCAGAGATCTTGTTGACGGCGGAAATACCTTTGCGGGTAAAAACGTAAAGCTTGGAGCGGATATTGATCTTGCAAACAAGCTCTTTGATCCTATTGGATATGATTACGAGCATCTTGGCGGTAAGGTATTTATGGGTACCTTTGACGGCGCAGGTCACACGATTTACAACCTTTATCAGAACGGCTGGGAGCTTGGTTATAGCTACGGAACTCAAGGCGCGGGTCTTTTCGCTTCTATCAAGGACGCTACTATCAAGAATCTTGCAATAAGCGGCGCTAATATTGTGTTCGAGTGCGTAGATATGGGTACTGTAGTCGGCTACGCTCAGGGCACTTGCCACTTTGAGAATATAGTTGTTACAAATTCAAAGCTCGCTAATTACCAGCGTTACACGGGCGGTGTTGTAGGTGAGGTTTCCCACGGTCCTTACGGCACAGATATTTCAAGTGGCTACAGCCACACGTTCAACAATATCGTTGTTGACTCCTCTGTAAAAATTTCTTCTCTTTGGGGAGATTTTGACAACGCTTGCGGCGGTATTATCGGCGGCAAATGGGGTGACGCAACCGTAAAAATGGAAAACGTAATCTCGGCTTGCGAGATTGACGCATTCAGCGACGTAACCGCCGCTTATCAGTGGTATGCATACCGCCGCTGCGGAATGCTCATCGGTCACACCGAGCAGAACAGTCCTAAAAAGGCATTGAACGCTGCAGCCGAATTCCTCACCTGTGAGAACGTAGAAGTTTACTACGGCGATTGGGTGAACTATACGTACTACGAGTATGAAAATCAGGATAACGCAACGGGTAGAAGATATCCTTGGGTAAGAGCCGAGGCGGGCGCGCACAATGCCGCTTTCTCTAACCCCAGATACGGCGTTCCTACGCACGGCGGCGATAAGGTTACCGGTCTTGAAAACTCAACCGATTACACCCCCATCGTATTTAACCAGCTTTACGGCGGCGGCCAGGGTGTTTATGGCTGCAACGAGCACGTTGGCGTAAATATTATAAACAGCCTCGAAAATGTTAAGACAGTATACATTTCCAACAATGAGAGTTGGGAAAATCTTAAGCTGCAGTGTTGGTTCAAAAACGGCGAGGACACCTGGTCGACTAACATTGACGGTATATCCATGGACGGTATGGAAACTGCCGTTGCAGGAATTTATAAGGTAACTCTTCCCACATACGTTAGCGAGTTCAAGATTACGGCAGACGGCGAAAATGCAGCGGTATTCACTCTCGCTGACCTTAAGAATAACTTCACGTACAATCTCGACGGTGCATCTGTTAGCGCAGCATCTGTTAATGGAAATGCATACGCAACACTTGAAGAAGCGATTGCAAACGCAAACGGCGGAACCGTAACCCTCGAGAGCGACGTTGTTATTGAGGAATCAATTGTCATTGACGGTATAAGCACTACCATTAACCTTAACGGTAAGACAATAAGTGTGGCAAATAATGCAGAAATCGTTGAGGTTCTTCTTGTTAAGAATAACGCAAACGTTGTTATCACCGGTAACGGTACGATGCTTGCAATCGGCGAGGGCGATGACGTTGAGCACGTTGAAGTTATTTCCGCCATCGACGGAGCAAAGGTAAAGATTGAAAACGGCACGTTTATCTCAGAAGGATGCACAGCGGTCTACGCTACTCGCGGCGCTATCGTATCCATTTACGGCGGTACGTTTGATGCAACAACAACCTATGACGGAAGATACTTCACTCTCGACGTTAACGAAGCAGAGGCAAATCGCGGTGAGATTATTGTATACGGCGGTACATACGTAAACTTCGACCCCGCTAATCATACAACCGACGGCATAGATTATAAAAATAAGCTTGCCAACACTTGCTTCAAATCAAATTATAATGAGAGCGAAAAGACTTATACAGTTGTAGCTGATCATACTTTTGTTGACGGAGAATGTGATTGCGGTGTTGAACAGAAAATCACATGGGAACTCTTAACAGATACTTCAGATCTTAAAGTAGGAGATATTATCGTATTTGTGTATGAAAACGATACAGTTAAGTACGAAATGAGCTCTATTGATAATAAAATAGGTAAATATGAAAGCTATACGATCACACCAAAAGGCTTGATGATATTTGAAGTAGTATCCGGTGCTAAAGACAACACTGTAGCCTTTAAAAATGGTGATAACTATATAAAGGCTATCAGTGATAACAAAATTGAGCTTTCTGTTTCCGTGGCAGAAGATTCTTCTTGGAACGTTACCATAGAAAATGGAAAAGCGGTTGTTAAAAACGTGAGCCTGACTGATAGATTTTTGCAATTCAATAACACCTCCGGTCAAGAACGTTTCTGCTGCTACAAAAACACTCAGCATTCAGTCGGCATATATGTTCAAAAAACTATCATTGTATGCGCTGAATGTACAATGATAGAAACCGCAAGACAAGACGCAACCTGTACAGAAGCAGGATATGTAACCGAGAAATGCTCTGTATGCAATAACGAAGTAACAACACCTATTGACGCTTTAGGGCACGATTATACCGGAGAAAATCCATACGTTTGTGTTAATAATTGCGGAACACACAACTTACCTGAAACCGGTTCTATCATAACCATTCAACAAGCTCTTTGGATTGCAGAAACTCTCAAAAATGGAGAAGACACAGCTAATAAATATATCATTACCGGTGTGATTGATGATGAAGATCACCCTTCTAGCACAGGTGCAACGACTATAACAGCTGACGCATACTCAATTTATATTACCAACATTCACAATGTTGACGGAACAATAAGACACGATGCATTCACGACAAAGCTTCAGAATGGCGATTCGATCACTGTTTCTGCGAAAATTGCAAAGAACGAATCCGGTGAAGTTCAGCTTCACGAAACATGGCTTGCTGATCACACCGATAGCCCCTCAGACAATATTTGTGATATTTGCGGACAAACTATCGGCGGTTCGACTGAGCCCGATCCCGAGCCTGAAACACCTACGAATCCTACGTGGACAAAAGTAGATATCGCCGATATCAAATCCACCGACGTTATCGTTATTGTTTGGACTACAAGCAATGGTACTTCGTATGCTATTACTAATGATAAAGGAACCGCTTCTGCACCGAGCGCTACAATAGTTACTGTTATCGGAGAACAATTAAGCGGTGACATTACTGACAACATTAAGTGGAATATTTCTAATGATAACGGAAATTTGACCATTTATCCTAATGGCACAACGGGAACATGGCTTTACTGCACAAATACGAATAACGGTGTGCGTGTCGGAACTAACACGAATAAGACATTCACCATTGACGCAAATTCCGGCTATCTTAAGCATACCGGAACAAGCCGTTATCTTGGAGTATATACCACCAATCCTGATGTTCGTTGCTATACTTCTTCTACTGCAGCCAATATCACAAATCAGACTATCGCTTTTTACAAGCTTGTTGACGGCACTTCCGGTGGTGAAACACCTGATCCCGAACCTTCCTGCGAGCATACTAACACAATCAAAACAACGGTTGACGCAACCTGCACAGAACCAGGCTCTGTTACAGTAACCTGTGACGATTGCGGTGAGACTGTAAGCACGGAAGAAATCGCAGCACTTGGACATACTACCGAGAATGGTACTTGCGAAATATGTGGAGAAGTGATCGGTGGTACGAGTGAGCCTACCGAACCCACAGTCGTACTCGAGATTACAAAGGATGATTTTAATTCGACCTCGTACGCTGCAAACAACAATACTAAAACTGAAAACGAATATTCATATACCTCTTATCAGGTTATGAATCAAAGCAGTGTTATGCAGTGGCAAAAGAGCAAAGGCTATATAACCATAGCGAGCAATGAGTTTGTTAAGCTTGAATTGAAGGTAACCGCAGGTACTTATACCGTTACCGTTGGCGGAGAAATAGTTACCGGAACCACGTCTAACGGCGTAACTACATATGACCTTACAGGACTTTCAGGAGAAATAAAAATCTCTGTCGGTGGAGAAACCGGTAAGGTTGATTACCTCAAATTCTATAAATAATCCCAAAGCTTAGTACAAAGCTTTCAAGCACGCACCTTCGGGTGCGTGCTTTTTTTATTATTTTCCCTCTCGAAAAGAATTTTACGCCTTATCTCTGCAAGCTTTTTACGAGCCTTTCTTAGCAGCCTGTTATTGTCTTAACCACGGTAAATTTTTATCCCCCTTTAACAAAACGGAAACAAAATTCAAACCGCATAAAAACAATTATATGAAATAATAAAAGAAAAAACGGAGGCGGAAGATGAAAAGGACGTACAAGGTAAACGTTGGCTCGAAGACGGTTGAGCGTGAATATAGCTATATTCCCGGAAGATACGTTTTTGCGGTGTTGCTGACGGTGTTTGAAATATTAGCTATTATTGCGGTGGTGATAGCTTGCTGCTATTATATCCCGTTTTTTTACGTTGCGGCATTTATTACCGAGGTGTTCTGTATTTTGAAGGTCATCTCCTCGGACGATAACCCCGATTATAAGGTTCCGTGGCTTCTTTTCCTGCTTATTTTACCAATTGCGGGATTTATGCTTTACTTTATGTTCTATTCGAGAAAGCTTGAGAAAAGGTTTATAAAGAGACTCGACGAGATAAAGAAATACGACTACGAGAGGGAAGAGGAAAATGTCCTTTCCAAAATGGAGAGCGAGAATAAATACGCCGCCGCTCAGGCGAGAATGCTCTGTCGTATTTCGGGGGCTAAGGCTTTCGAAAACACGAAGCAGAGGTATTATCCCTTGGGCGAGGATATGTGGAGCGATATGCTTACAGATCTTGAGTCTGCCGAAAACTTCATCTTTATGGAGTATTTCATTATAGAGGAAGGAATCTTCTGGAATTCTATACTCGATATTTTAAAGCGAAAGGCGGCGTCGGGAGTTACCGTAAGGGTGCTTTACGATGATATCGGCTGCATGACAACGCTCCCGGGAGATTACCATAAAAAGCTTGCGGAGTTTGGAATAGAAGCCGCTCCGTTTTCACGCTTAAAGGGAAATGCGGATAGCGAATTCAATAACCGCAGCCACCGTAAGATATGCGTCGTAGACGGCAAGGTCGGATATACGGGCGGCGTTAATATCGCTGATGAGTACATAAACAAGAGAGAACGCTTCGGTCACTGGAAGGATACGGGTATTCGCCTCGAGGGTGAGGCGGTATTCGAGCTGACGAGGACCTTCCTTGCCGACTACGGAATAAACGTAAAAGTCTTGCCGAGCGTACCCGATGATGTATACCCAAAAGCGAGCGGTATCGAGGCGTCGGGATACGTTATTCCTTTTGCAGACGGCCCACGTCCTCTATATACGCACAACGTTGGAAAGAGCGTAATTCAGAATATGCTTAACACCGCCGCAAGCTACGTTTATATGACGACTCCCTACCTTATTATTGATAATGAGCTATGCGTGAGCATTGAGAATGCGGCTCTGCGCGGCGTTGACGTGCGCATTATCGTGCCGCATATACCCGATAAAAAACTTGTTTTCGGCATGACTAAAAGCTTTTATCACCGTCTTATGAAGGCAGGAGTGCGGATTTACGAATATACGCCCGGATTCATTCACGCAAAAAGCTATATAGCCGACGGCGAGTATGCGATGATAGGAACTATTAACCTCGATTACCGCAGCTTAGTGCATCACTTCGAAAACGGCGTGTTTATGTATCGCGCGGACTGTATAAAGGATATGGAGAGGGATATAAAAGAGACTATGGAGAAGTCTATGGAGGTCACCGAGGATATGCTTAAGACGGGCTTCGTTACAAGGTTTATCCGCTCGGTCGTAAGAATTTTCGCTCCTATGCTGTAAAAAGCGGTTTAATAACAAAACGCAAACAATTCGTAAGCAAAACTTAAAAAATCATAAGGTATAATGTACTCACAAAAAACAAAGAAAGCAGGAGATTATGGAAAACAGTACTTTTAGCTACAGCTACTCGGCAAAAGCACAAAGAGAGATCGAAAAAATAAGAAGCAAGTATATGCCTCGTGAGGAGAACAAGCTTGAGGCATTGAAAAGGCTTGATTCTCGGGTGGGGAGATCAGGAATCATAGAGAGCCTTTGTCTCGGTATAATCGGGGTTCTGGTGTTCGGCTTCGGAATGTGCTTCTTCCTCGGCGTGTTCGTATGCGAGTGGTGGTTGACGGCGGCTCTTATGGGCGCCGGAATTATTATGATGCTTCCGGCATATCCCATCTATAAGCGTATTTCAAGAAAGAGAAGAGCTGAATTAACGCCTGAGATCATACGTCTTTCGGAAGAGCTTATGGCTTCGTAAGGATTTTTTAAGATTAACAAAACGCAAACAAATCACAAAAACATGATAAACAAACGGTCGGTATAATAAATCCGCAAAACAAAAACGTTTTTTAAAAGGAGATTAATTTAAATGGGACTTGGTTCATTTTTCAAAAAGGCATTCGGCGATATGAAGGAAAGCACAAAGGCGCAGCACGAAGTTGATAAGGCGCAGTTTCAAGCTGCCAAGGCGGAGGCTCGCGCAAATTTTGAGGAAAACAGAGGTCGTAATACCTTTAAGAAGGCAAAGGCTGACGCTAAGAAAAACTGGGACGACGCTCATATGAGCCCCTCGGAGAGAGCGGCAAGAATGCAGGAGGAGCGTGACGCTAAGATTGCAGAGGCTAATGCGAGAACAGAGACAGCCAATGAGCGCTACAACGCAGCTAAAAAATAATGTCATATTCGGCAAGACCGAAAAAGTCGAGAACAATAAAACCTTAAACTCGGAAAAACAGAAATTAAGCAGATAAAAACTCAAAGCGAGACGCACGAAAAAAGGTGCGCCTCGCTCGTGTCACGTTTTATATATTTATATAAAAGGAGAAAAAAATGAACGCTATTGAAATAAGAAATCTTTCAAAGAGCTTTCGCGGTATGTATGCTGTGGATAACTTGAATATGACCGTTCCCGAGGGAGCGATATACGGCTTTATCGGTGAGAACGGCAGCGGAAAGTCCACGACCGAAAAGCTTATTTGCGGTCATCTCGTTCCAAACGAGGGTGAAATAAAGCTCTTTGGCAGAGATTACACCGACCCCGGTGTGCGTGTGAGAGTCGGGGCGCTTATCGAGAACACGGGCTGTTTCCCCGGCTCGAGCGTGTATCAGAACCTTATGATGCAGTGCATAAATCTCGGCATTGAGAATCCCGACGAGGAGATAAGCCGTGTGCTAAAGATAGTTCGTATGGAGGATAACGCAAGCATTAAATTCAAGAGCTGCTCGCTCGGTATGAAGCAGCGTATCGGTATCGCAATGGCGCTTCTCGGAGATCCTGCGCTTCTCATTCTTGACGAGCCTATAAACGGTCTTGATACCGACGGTATGAGAATTATGCGTGAGATACTCGTTGATATAACGAAAAAGCACGGCTGCACGGTCCTTATATCCTCTCACTTACTCGGTGAGCTTGAAAAGATTGCGACTCATTACGGCATTATCCGTCAGGGAAAAATGATAATGGAGATGTCGAGCGAGGAAATGGATTCGAGAGCGCAGGTGTTTACCTCGTTAAAGACTGCCGATATGTCGGGGGCGTATAACGAGCTTTGCGGTAAGTACGCCGACGTAAGACGTGAGGACTCCTATATCCGTGTTTACGACGTTGATGACACCGAGGAAATAGTTTCATTCCTTATGGAGCGTGGACACGTTGTCAGCGAAATAAAGAAAAACAAAATAGGTCTTGAGGAATACTATATCGAGCTTATGTCAAAGAAGGAGGTAAATAAAAAATGAGCGGAAATCAAAGATTTGAGTCACCGAGCTTCGCAAAAAGAATAAAGGGTATGCTCGGCGTTGATTTTTACCGTCTTTTTCATACGCCCCTATTTTATATCTTCCTCGGCATTGCGGCGATAATTCCGGCAATGGTCTCCGCTATGACGACCATGACCGACCCGAACGGCAATCCAATACAGCTTTATAACAACGTATGGCAGATAATCGCCGCTGAGGACTCGCTCTACGTTATACGTGGAATCGCTGATTATGCTAATATGAATATGGTATTTATTTTCGGCGGAATAATGGTATCTATCTTCATCGGACACGACTATAAATCGGGATATGTCAAACAATTGTTTACAACTCACGCAAAAAAAGAGGATTATATGATATCAAAAACTATAATCTGCGCCTTTGCGATGGTGTGTATGTGCGTTACATATTTCATAGGCGGTCTTGCGGGCGGTATGTTTGCCGGCTACGACTGGAAGGTTAACGCCCTTTCCCTTATCGTTGCCGTTTTAGGTAAAATGGTTATGTCGCTCGGTTGGGCAAGTCTTTTCACCTTCCTTAACGTTATTTTCAGAAGATATTTCGGTATATCCGTGGCGTCGTCCTTCTTCTTCGGAACGGGAATCCTTATTATAGGCGCAGCCGCGATTATTGAGGCGCTCGGACTTCCCACCTACGTTCTCAATCTCTTCCTTTACGGCTCGTCGGTCAACGCTTGTCTTACGAGTAACGTCGGAACGTTTGTCGTTTGCGCTTTGGTCTCTGCCTCGTGGACGGTTATTTATAATCTTCTCGGAACTTACGTTCTTAACAACAGCGACGTGTACTGATGGAGGTAAGAAATATGAATGCTATAGAAATCAGAAATTTAACTAAGACTTTCGGTACGAAGCAGGCTCTCGTGGGGCTTGATATGACCGTTCCCGAGGGCGCTATATATGGCTTTATCGGTGAGAACGGAAGCGGAAAATCAACAACCGAAAAGATTATCTGCGGTCTTATACACGAGACGGGCGGAAGCGTTAAGCTCTATGGAAAACCTCACACGGATGTGGACATTCGCGCTAATATGGGCGTGCTTATTGAAGCGCCGGGCTGCTTTGCGGGGCTTTCGGTATGGAATAATATGATGATTCAGGCGGCAAACCTTAGTATCGAGAATGCCGAAGAAGAGGTCATAAGGGTTTTAAAAACCGTTCGTATGGAGGGCGCTGCGGGCAATAAATACAAAAACTGCTCGCTCGGTATGAAGCAGCGTATCGGTATCGCTATGGCGCTGCTCGGAAACCCAAAGCTTCTCATTCTCGACGAGCCGATAAACGGTCTTGACGCGGACGGTATGAGAATTATGCGCGAGGTGCTTACCGATATTACAAAATCGGGCGCAACCGTTGTTATTTCTTCGCACGTGCTTGGGGAGCTTGAAAAGATTGCGACCCATTACGGAATTATAAAGGGCGGCAAAATGATAGCCGAAATGACCGCCGACGAGTTAGAGGCAAGCTGCCGTACCTTCGTTGCTCTTAAGGCAAAGGATATGAACCGTGCAAAGTTTTTACTTAAAAGCGAGTTCTCGCGCGTTGAGGACGACGAGGCGGGTTACCTTCGTGTATACGATGAGGTCAAGACGGAGGACGTCGTAAGATATCTTTACGATAGCGGCATAACCGTAACCGAGATAAAAACCGACAAGATCGGTCTTGAGGAATATTATATCGATTTGATGAAGGAGGCGAGAAGATAATGGAGAATACATTTGCAAAACGGTTTTCAAGTATGCTTAAGGTGGACTTTAAAAGACTCTTTCTTTCGAGAACCTTTTATATAATAGTTGCCGCTTGTCTTGTCGCTCCCGTGTTGATTTTAGTCATGGTAACAATGATGGACGGCATGGTTTCTGTCAATCACCAGACGGGAGAGGAAACCGTTATAGAGGGCTTTGATAACGTATGGCAGATAATAGGCTCTGTAAGCGCTCCTGCGGAAAATACCGGCGATACCGCCGAGGGCAGTGAGGCTGCCGCTGCGGCAATGGATATGAGTATTACGAGTATGTGTAATATAAATATGCTCTATTTCGCTATTGCAGCCTTGGTATGTATCTTCGTCTCGGACGATTTCAGAAGCGGTTACTCCAAAAACCTCTTTACAGTCCGCGCGAAAAAGAGCGATTACGTTGCCTCAAAAACTATAGTTCTCATCTTCGGGGCGGCTATGATGGTGCTTGCGTTCTTCCTCGGCTCGCTCGTCGGAGGCGCCGTATCGGGCCTTCCGTTTACAATGGACGGCTTTAACGTCTTGAACCTTATGATGTGTATTCTTTCAAAAATGGTTCTTGTCAGCGTGTTCGTGCCGATATACCTCGTTATGAGCGTGTGCGCAAAGGAAAAGCTTTGGCTCTCGATACTTCTTTCGATGATGGTCGGAATGTTTCTCTTTATGATGATTCCGATGCTCACGCCTCTTAACGCAACGCCTATTCACGTAGTGCTTTGCTTGGCGGGCGGCGTTGGATTTGGGTTCGGGCTTGGAGCGATAAGCAACGCGGTGCTTAAGAAAACAAGATTGATTTAAATTCGGGCTTAGGCATTTCGGCGTAACCGAATAAAAACGGTAGGGGTATTTTTAAGATAGTGCCTCTACCGTTCTTTTATCTGAATTTAAAAGGAATTAAGGTTGAAACCCAAAGGTTTTCTTCGTCTTATTAAAGCTTTGAAATTTTTATCAAAAATCAAAAACGCAAACAAAATTTTAACATTTATGTGTTACAATAGTTAAAGAGAAAATAAAAAAACGGTTATAATGCGGATGAAAACGCAACTAAAACCGTAAAAACGAAAATCGGGATTAACTGTAATCGGGTGGCGAGAGAAGGCGTTTTGCAGGCAAATCTGTGATTTGCGTGCATTTTTGCAGAAGGGAAAATGCGATTTTCGTTGAATTAATGATTTTCGGTGAATGGAGGAAAAAATGTTTAAAATTTTGGTTGTTGAGGATGACAGAGATTTAAACCGCTCGGTTTGCTCGTTCTTAAATAATTCGGGATACGAGGCGGTCGGCTGTCTTGGGGCTGAGGAGGCTTACGACGAGATGTATAAAACCACCTTTGATCTCATAGTTTCTGATATTATGATGCCGAAAATGGACGGCTTTGAGTTCGCAAAGACCGTGCGCTCGTTGAACAACGATATTCCCATTTTGTTTATGACCGCGCGTGACGATTTTGCCTCAAAGCAGCGTGGTTTCCGTATCGGTATTGACGATTATATGACGAAGCCTGTGGATCTCGACGAGATGTTTTTGAGAATAGGCGCTCTTCTTCGCCGCTCGAAGATTGCTTCAAGCCGCAGACTTGAGGTCGGTAACTTCGTTATGGACGCCGATGAGAGAAGCGCTATGCTTGACGACGAGGAAATCTCGCTTACCGCAAGAGAGTTTGACCTTCTTTATAAGCTCCTTTCCTATCCTAAGAAAACCTTTACCCGAACTCAGCTTATGGACGAATTTTGGGACGTGGATACGCAGACGAGCACGAGAACGGTTGACGTCTATATGACGAAGCTTCGCTCGAAGCTCTCGGAGTGTACGTCGTTTGAAATACTGACCGTTCACGGTCTTGGGTATAAGGCGGTAATCAAATGAGAAGGGAAAAGAACATAAAGAACGCTCTCAATACGGTAAGTAACTTTTTCGTGTTCTTTCTGCTTGCGGCGTTCGTAACGACCTGCTGTATTATGCTCTTCGTCACAGCGCTTCAGGATACTCTCGGCAGAAATTTCACGCAGGACGAAATAACGCTTGCCGCTAAAATTACGCTTGTCAACGTGATTTTGATAAGTATCGTTATGGCGACTATTGACTATCTGCGCCGTAAATTTATGGTAGAGAGGCCCGTAAAGAGAATTACCGACGCAACCTCTAAGATGATGGAGGGAGATTTTGGCGTTCGCATTGAGCCTATCGCAAAATTCGGAAGCGACGATAGCTTTAACGAGATTATCGACTGCATAAACAAAATGGCTGAGGAGCTTTCGGGAGTGGAAACGCTGCGTACCGATTTTATAGCGAACGTATCCCACGAAATGAAAACGCCCCTTGCCGTAATGCAGAATTACGGCAAGCTGCTCGAGGAGCCCGACCTTCCCGAGCAAAAGCGTATAGAATACGCAAGAGCGATAACGGATGCTTCTCGCCGTCTTTCTGATATGATGGCGAATATTCTTAAGCTCAACCGACTTGAAAACCAGAAAATATATCAAAGCGATAGTACCTTTGACCTCGGAGAGCAGCTTTGCGAGAGCCTTTTGCAATACGAGAGTGTATGGGAAAAGAAAAATATCGAAATTGAGACCGATATTGCCGAGGACGTCGGAATAAAGGCGGATTCCGAGCTTCTTTCTCTCGTATGGAATAATCTTCTCTCAAATGCCTTTAAGTTTACCGACGAGGGCGGTAAGGTCAGCCTCTCGCTCTATGCTGACGAGACTTATGCAACCGTGGTAATAGCTGACACGGGGTGCGGTATGACGAGCGAAGTCGGCGCGCATATTTTTGAAAAATTCTATCAGGCGGATTCCTCGCGCGCGACTCAGGGAAACGGGCTCGGTCTTGCTCTCGTTAAGAGAGTCGTGGATATTATGGGCGCTGAGATAAGCGTCGAGAGCAGACTTGGCGAGGGAAGTACCTTCACCGTCAGAATAAGGAGAAATGATGGAACAGTTGAAGAAAATCGCTAAAGCGCTGACCTTTCCGCATATTGCGGTTATGATAACGCTCATTCCGGTTTCCATAGTGACGCTCGTGCTTTCTATGGTCCTTCTTGGAACGGAATCGGTCGTGTCGTATATCTCGTACGTGCTATCGGCTTACACGCTCTACGTCTGGTGCTTTAAAATACCGAATATCGTAGAGTATTTTAAAAGACTTAAAAATGAAAACGAGTATATCATAAGGTGGCGGAGTGATCCTCGCTTAAGAGTTAAGGTGTCGCTCTATGCTGCGGTTTCGGTCAATACCGTGTATGCCGCATTCCAGCTTTGGCTCGGAATTTACCACGGAACGTTCTGGTACTGCTCGATAGGAGCGTACTACCTCTGCCTCGGTCTTATGAGGTGGCTCCTTCTTCGCCACACGCTTCGGCACGGGGGCGGGGAAAAGCCTATCACAGAGCTTTCAAAATACCGTATCTGCGGCTGCGTGTTCCTCGTTATGAACCTTTATATTTCGGTTATCACGCTGTTTATGATAAAGTTCGGAAGAACCTTCACCCACCATATGATAACCACAATAGCAATGGCGGCGTATACCTTCGGGGCGCTTAGCCTTGCCATAGTTAACGTAGTCAAATTCAGAAAATACAAGAGCCCCGTGTTCTCCGCATCAAAGGCTATAAGTCTTACGGCGGCGTGCGTGTCAATGCTTACGTTGGAATCAACAATGCTAACGACCTTCGGCGGTGAAAACGGAATGAGCGAGGGCGGAAAAATTCTGCTTCTTGCTCTTACGGGCGCCGTTGTCTGCGCCTTTGTTCTGGCAATAGCGGTTTATATGATAATTGAGGGCACAAAGCAAATCAAGAAATTAAAAGAAGAGGAAATAAATGAAAGACAGTAATAACGGCTTCAGCTATACCTATTCCGCGAAGGAAAAGGAAGAGATAAAAAGCATAAGAAATAAATACGCGCCCGATACGAAAAAAGAGGATAACGTTACACGTATACGCAGACTTGATGCTAAGGTCGTCGGTACGGCGCAGGCTTATTCGCTCATTTTCGGTGTCATTGGCACTCTTACACTCGGTTTCGGAATGAGCCTTTGCATGACGGAGCTTGCTTCAATGCTCGGCTTAGAGGGCGCCGCGGCGATGATTATTGGAGTTGCGCTCGGGTTTGTCGGCGGCATTCTGGCAAGTCTTGCCTATCCCCTATATAATTTTATAATCAAAAGAAAAAGAGCGAAAATCGCTCCCGAGATTATAAGGCTCAGCGATGAGGTTTTGGAAAGGTATAATTGACGTATCTCTTAAGCCTGATAATTCAAATGTAAAACGTAATAAAAGAGCAGAAGCTCTTGTGCGAGCCGCCTTGACGGTATCGCATAAAGAGCCTCTGCTTTTTTTGTATTAATACGAAATAAAGGTTAAATTTGAAAACAATTATTTACTTTATCGACTTGTTTTCTATATAAAAGTCCGTTTTCATAGAGATATCTCGTCATGGGAGATACCCAATCTGTTTGGATAAAATCAAAGCCGCGCTTTGCGAGCCAACCCCAGCCGTCATCGGGGTTTTTGCATACTGCGGTATCGTCGGAGTGACCTGCGGCAAGCTGAGCCTTGTAATTATAGATTATCGAGTTAGCCCATACGAGCACATTGTCTTGGTGCATACGGCGGATGAATTTCTCTGAGGCTACCTCGTCACCCTCGTCGGAGAAAAGACACTCGACGCCAACGTAATTTATGCCGCTTTTCATAAGACGCTCGTGCTGCGGGTGCGTTTTTTTAACTATCGGCATGTAGGCAATATCGGGAGCGAGGTCTTTAAGAACGCCGATAACCCTTTCGTCTACCGACGATTTAACGAGTATTTGCTCGGTCACATTATGGCGCTTTATTTCCTTGTATATCTCTTCGGGGTGTCCCCAGAATTTATCAACGTTTATAAAGCATCTACCGCGGAATTCCTCAAGAACCTCCTCGAGCGTGTTAAGTCCGAATTGAGTGGGCGTGTTATCGTAATTGAGGTATTTAAGCTGCTTTATCTCATCTGCCGTCATATCGGGAATGCGTGTCTTTATACCTAAAAAAACCGCCTCCATACCGGGATGGAAGATAAAGAGCTTTCCGTCACGGCTCATATCAACGTCTATCTCTATCATATCCGCGCCCTCACGCAGCGCCATATTGTAAGCGGGGAGCGTGTTGCAGGGAATATTGCCTCCGAACGTTCCTCTGTGAGCTACGACTATAATTTTTTCCTCTGCTGTTTTTCGCAAATCAAACATTTTTATCCTCCATCGCTCGTGTTATCAGCGGAAAAGCTCGATAAAATCGTGCGTTTCGTAAAGCTCACCCTCACCCGTGTTATCTCCGCGCGAGAGAATGATTCTTTCACCGTTGACCGTTTTTGAGATTCTTGCGGGGAGAGGAGCGTTCATAAGCATTATGCGGGCCTGTGGGAGCTTTTTGTATTCCTCGGGGAGCTTGTATTTGAAGTTATAAGCTTTTTTCTTCTTTTTTGCGTAGTCAACGCCGGTTACGTTAAGAGAGTCGGTCTTGCCGAAGGTCTTTATCTCGTACGAGGTCTTGTCCACGAAATTCAAGAAGACTCTCGAGGACATAAGGCTTATGACCTTCGCCGAAATTATTTTTCCGTCGTAAAGCACGTGAAAGTCGCATTTTGCTGATTCAAGCGAGCCAACGTACCAGAAAAGTCGAGCCGGGATGAATTTTCCGCCCGCCTGCTCTATAGCTCGTCTCATCGTAGCGCCCTCCGACGCCTTCTTGGTGATAAGAATGAGAAGAGGAACCGAGCTGAATATCATAACGAGAATGAATATATAAAGTAAAAGCATATTTTTCTCCGTTTCGTATGTAAATTATCCGAAGAAGAAGATCTTAAAGCCTATGGCGATAAGAACCGAGCCTCCGAGGATTGCCGCCTTGTCGGCAAGCTTCGTGCCGAAGCGTTTGCCTATTTCGATTCCCGCAAAGCATATTCCAAGCGTAAGAGCGGCAATGATTGAGGACTCGAGAAGAGCCTCGGCAAAGCCTAAGTCGGATATGGTAAGACCCACCGAAAGAGCGTCTATTGACGTTGCGACACCTTGCAGAAGGAGGGCGGGGAAGGTCAGACTTTTATCGCAGCAGCAGTCACCGTCCCCCTCCTCGCATTCGCAGGGGGTGAGTCCCTCGTAAAGCATTTTGCCGCCGATGAATACGAGCAGCAGAAGCGCCGCCCACGGAATAAATCCCTGTATGGCGTTAAATACCGACGTGAGCCTTGTTACGAGAAACCAGCCGATAAGAGGCATAGCGCCCTGAAAAAGCGCAAACGTTCCCGCAACGCCGAGCATTTTTTTAACGTTCATTTTTGGCTCGTTCAGTCCGTTCGCCAAGGAAACCGAAAAGGCGTCCATAGCGAGTCCGAAGCCGAGCATACAGCCGTTGATTATGATTTTCAAATTTATTCCTCCCCAAAAAGCTTTCCGCGAACTACGGAAGCATAGAAAAGCACGAACCGAGTCAGAGGCTTGCCGCGGATTTGATTAACAGCAAGGCGCTTTGGCTCATAAAAGCCTTAGCTGCCGATTTGCTTTCACCCGCCGAGGCTCTTGCCGTTTTTATTTGTCGCGTCCGATTATATCCCGAACGACCTCGCCGGCGATAAGAAGTCCCGCGACAGACGGAACGAAGGATATGCTTGCGGGCGCCGGCTTTTTACCGCCCTCGGCGCTTTCGCGGGGCTTTATCGGCTCTTCCCTCGAATAGAGGACCTTCAGCCCTTTTACGCCCCGTTTCTTTAGCTCGGCGCGCATTACGCGAGCAAGAGGGCAGACCGAGGTTTTGTATATGTCGGTTATCTCAAATTTTGAGGCGTCGAGCTTATTCCCCGTACCCATTGAGGATATGAGAGGAACGCCCTCCTTTTCGCACCTTTCGGCTATCGCTATTTTTGCGGATACCGTGTCTATAGCGTCGATAACGTAGGAATAGGAAGAGAAGCTCATCTCGGCAGCCTTCTCCTTTGTGACGAAGGCGGTATGCTTGGTTACCGAGCAGTCGGGATTTATAGAGCGTATTCTTTCTTCAAAGGCGTCGGTTTTGTATTTGCCGAGAGTTTCGTAGGTGGCGATTATCTGTCTGTTTATATTCGATTCGGATACCGTGTCGTTGTCGAAGATATCCACCGCGCCCACTCCCGCTCTCACAAGAGCCTCAAGAGCGTGCCCGCCGACTCCTCCGAGTCCGAATACGGCAACCCTTGACGACTTGAGAGCCTCGAGAGCCTCTTCGCCTATGAGCATAGAGGTTCTTTTGTTGCGTTCTGACATAACGTCCCCCTTTTCTTTCGCTTTCTATAAATTTTATAAAATACTCATTTATTTTATCACTTTGCGTGTGTATTGTCAATAAAAACCTTGATTTATTCCGCTTGATGTGATAAAATTGAATAGTAACGCGCAAAGCTTTGCGTTTAAATACGTTGTGTGAGGTGGTTTTATGCTTTCAACAATTTATTCCTCGGGAGTCGTGGGGATTGACGGATATGAAATAGTCGTAGAGTGCTGCACCTGGAACAGACTTCCTAAGTTTGAGCTGGTCGGACTTCCCGATGCTGCCGTTAAAGAGGCAAAGAACAGAGTGCAAAGCGCCTGTGAGAACAGCGGAATAAAATTCCCCTCGCTTGATATAATGATAAATTTAGCGCCCGCCGACTGCAAGAAGGAGGGGACCGCGCTCGATCTCGCTATACTTTGCTCGGTTTTGCACAGTGACGGTATAATTCCGAAGGACGTTGATTTTTCGGATAAATGTCTCATAGGAGAGCTTTCTCTTTCGGGAGAGCTCCGAGGCGTAAGAGGCGTTTTACCTATGACGGTCAGCGCAAAGGCAGCGGGCAGACGCGAGATATACGTTCCGAGAGAAAACGCGGGTGAGGCTGCTGTTGTAAGCGGCATAAAGGTGTTTGCGGTTGACACGCTCCGTGACTTGATAGAGCATTTTAAGGGAAAGAAGCTTCTCGAGGCAGAGCCTGAGGGAGCTATGCTTTACGATTTATCCGAGAGAAGCTGCTCGGGTGATTTTTCGGAGGTCAGAGGTCAGCTTAAGGCTAAGCGAGCGATGGAGATAGCGGCAGCGGGCGGTCATAATATACTTATGATAGGACCTCCCGGCGCGGGAAAATCAATGCTCGCAAAAAGACTTCCGTCCATTTTGCCCGATATGACGCTTGACGAGGCGATAGAGACCACAAAGGTTCACTCGGTTGTCGGCGCTCTTTCGAAAAACCTCGTTACAGAGCGTCCCTTCCGTTCGCCGCATCACACGGTAACACCCATAGGACTCGTCGGGGGCGGCTTACATCCTGCTCCGGGTGAGATATCCTTAGCGCATAACGGCGTTCTTTTCCTTGATGAATTCCCCGAATTTCCAAAGAAGGTAACCGACGCTATGCGTCAGCCGATAGAGGACGGTAAGGTGACCGTCACGAGAGCGCTCGCTAAGGTTACGTTTCCCTCAAACTTTATGATGGTATGCGCTATGAACCCCTGTAAGTGCGGATTTTTTGGCTCGCAGGATAAAATATGCACCTGTACTCCCGCATCGAGAAAGCAGTATCTTGAAAGAATAAGCGGCCCTATGCTTGACAGAATAGATATAGAAATAGAGCTGCCCGCGGTTTCCTACGCCGATATATCCGGAAAGACAAAGGAGGGCGAGCCATCTAAGAATATCCGTGAGCGTGTTAATTTTGCGCGCAAATTCGCAAAGGAAAGATTGCTTAAGCTCGGTGTTACGAAAACCGTTCTTAACGGCGATCTTGAGGGAGAGCTTTTCAGAAAGACGTGTACGCCTACCGAGGAGGGACAGGAGCTTATGAAGGAGGCGTTTGAAACTCTCGGTCTTTCGGCGAGAGGACACGACAGAGTGCTTAAGGTGGCGAGGACGATTGCCGATCTTGAGGGCTCGGAGGTTGTAAACGGCGATCATATAGCCGAGGCTATTATGTATCGCTCTCTCGACAGAAAATATTGGCGAAAGTGATTTTGACAAAAAAATCAACGCTTTTTCTGAAATTTCATGTTTTAAGTCCTTTAAAGATAAATTTTATAAAATAAAAACCAATCCGATTTTTCCGAAAGGTTGAATCGGATTTTTTATTTATTTTTTCGCACAAAACGAACGTAAATGCAAAGAATTGTTTTCAAAAACGGGCGGATTAACGGTTTTTGGCGGAGGGAGAGCGAAAACCGTACGGTTGGATTAGTGATATGTTTTTTTGAAAAATCAACACTTACTTGAGATTTTTCTACGCGTTTTTTGGCTTCGACGGGCGACGGCTGCTCTTCTTTTAGAATGTTGAGCGGCCCTTGGACTCGGTAGTGGTCTTTTGTGCTAAAAGTAGAATTTTATAGTCAAAATAACCAAAAATATAAAATATTATTGAAACTATATAAAAATAATGGTATAATATGGGCAGTCATAGAAATTTTTGATATTTTCAAGGAGGAATTATGAAAAACACGAGAAAAATTTTGATGATTTTCTGCTCCATAGCCGTATTGCTTGCGACCGTTTTCGCGGTTGTGACTACGGCTGTAGTTGCGGGAGAAGGCACCACCGTCAATGAGTACGCAAATATGAAAATTACCGCGTCTCATGGATTTGAGGACGGACTTCACAAGGTCCTCTTCGGTAACATCGCTAACGGAAGCGTTAGCGCGAACGGAGGCATTTATATCGAAAATAACGGTATAAGGCAGGCCGCTGATCCTATTTACGGCGATGAAACGTCTATCAGGTATTTCGTTATCGACTACGATACCAACAAATCAAGCGCCGATCTTTACATTCAGCCTAAGCTCGGTGTTCTGGACGACGTGGAAAAAACCCCCGTTAACGGATTCGTAGCGGAGTTTGATATCTCATTCATGACTCCCGTTGAGGTTCTTACTCAGCAGAAGGTTGATGAGAACGGCGAGCTCGTATGGGAGGTCGAGGCGACCGACGCCGAGGGCAATCCTATCTACAAGTTTGACGAAAACGGCGAGAAAATTCCCGTTATGGAAAACGTTCAGGAGCCCCTTCTTACAGACGAGATCAAGCGCGATGAAAACGGCGATATCGTTTACAAGGCAGAGTGGGTTCAGGATACAAACGAGGACGGCTCTCTCAAGTGGGAAGAGGATTCCGACGGTAACCAGATCGCAGTTATGAAGCCCATATACATACTCGACGAAAACGGAGAAAAGATTCCCGAATACGTTGAGATGACAGACGAAAACGGCGAGCTTATCATGGTTGATAAGGTCGTTGCTAAGGAATGGAAGGGACTTTCCACCACGTTCGGTATCGGTATGTATAACACTCATACTTACAAAGACGGTAAGGTAGACCTTCTTACGTTTGAAACCGATAAGGCAAACAAAAGAATGAAGCTTGCCAAGATTTCGGGTAACCTTCTTGAGAACGCTCCTTCATATTCCGTCGCTGCTGACGAATGGTGTCATATAACCGTTCAGTACGACGCAAAATCCCTCCTTACTTACGTATACGTAGGAAGAGATGACAGCGAATTTGATACCAACGGCGACGGTGAGACCGATGTTTACGGCAGACTTCTTCTCGCTATTAAGAGAACCACGTACGTTCTTGAAACGGGTGAAACCACAAACGTTTATCCCCTTCAGTTCCGTCTTGGATGTAAGTCCACCTCCGGCGTAGTAGCCTTCGATAACTTCATAGGCTATCAGGGTACCACCATTCACGACCCTACGCTCCTTAATAACAAGCTTCCTTATGAAAAATATCTTTACCTTGCAGACATTCTCGGAAATGAGACGGAATACGAAACCGTAAAGGATTCCGAGGGTAACGTGGTATATCAGACCGTTACCGACGAGAGCGGTAACGTTGTGAACGTTCTTGATTCCTTCGGCAATAAGGTTCCCGAATTTAAGCTTGATGCAAACGGCAAAAAGATAGTCGTTAAGAAGGGCGCTAAGTTCGTTGACAGATATCAGGCGTTCAACCTTCTGGCGACGAGCGAGGAGCTCAGAAAGGTCTATACTCAGGAGGACCTCGGCGGCGAGCCCGACTTTGAGGAGCAGGCGGCGCTTGAGCGCGCGTATGAGCTCTACAACGTCTACGCAAACGATAAGAAGAACAACACCGGAAGCACCGAAACCTTATACAGCTGCTATTACGAAATGTTAAACAACGCGAAGAAGGAAAACGCGGCTACGTATCTTTCTTATGCATACGACGTTCTCAATACCGAAAGAACTCTTGAAAATCATGCGGACAGAAGCGCTAAGATACTTAAGGCTGAGGAGTTCTACAACTCTGTCGGAAGCCTTATTGAAAGAGACGCCAACGGAGATTACGGCGAAGCAACCGCAATTCTTGAGAGAATGAGCGCGTTCGCAAAGGGTGACGCTGCCGCTGATAGCTTTGTAAAGGCTATGGCGATATTCAACAACAGCGTTGCGTATGGAGCTACCGCTTCAAGAATCAAGACTCATTACGATAACGCAACCTTCTATTATTCCGATATTTCAACCGATTACGACAGTGAGGACACCACTCTCGTCGAGGATAGCGCCAAGAAGCTCAGAGACGCGGTAGCGTCCTATATTGCCTCCGCGAGCATCGTAAGCGATAATGTTAAGGCTGCCAACTCGGTTCGTTTCGCGGGCTTGGTGAATATGATGCTTAAGAAGTCTACGGGCTCTTGGGCTCAGGATGGCGAAGAGGTTGAGGCTCTCTGGCTCCGCGCTCTTGACATTCTCCTTGATGAAAATTACGATGCGGATATGGAAGAGTTTGCGGTTGCGAAGGTTATGTTCGACACTGCTAACGAACACTTCTGGAACAAAATGCAAAAGGATCACATAAAGGTTATCAGCGATAAGCTTGATTCCTACAACGATCCCGATATGACGTATATCGACAAAGCCGGTATATGTACTTACGTTGAGCGTTACATTGAGGCTAACGCAAGATACCTTGACCTTGAAAGCATTGAAATAACGAGAGAGCTTTCGAGAAACGAGGCCTACAAGCTTCAGCTCAACACTCTTGTCGGAGACTACAAGAAGCTTCTTGTTGAAAACGCTCCGAGATTTATCAGCGTTATGAAGATGTCTAAGCATTATAGCACCTACGCTGATCTCAAACCTCTTTACGATGAAGCTACAAAGTATTATTACACCATGAATATTGAGGGCGAGGGAATTGAGGAGTGCCTTGCGGATTACGAGGAGCTCCGCGCTCTTATTACCTCAATTGAAAAGGATTCCGGCGCATATATTGATATAATTTACGGTAATATCACCGATGAGGAAGGAAACGCCATTTTCAAGCCTCTTTCGGAAATAACCAACAAGCAGGAGCTTTACGCTTCTCTTAAGGAAGCATATCTCTGCTTCGAAAACCTTGATATGACGTATCCCGGAGCCGCTGAGGCTAAGGCGATTTACGATGCTAAATATCAGGAATATAACACCTCCGCAACTCAGGTTAACACAGAATTGGCATGCGGTGAGTCGGTAGTATACGCGGCTCGCGGAAACTGGACGTTTGATACCGTTGTTATATTCGTTAAAAAACTCATAAACGTAAAGTAAAGGGGTAATAAGATGAAGAAAAGATTCATAAAGTTTGTTTCTTCCATCCTCGTTTTAGCGTTTCTGCTTTCGGCATTCTCCGTGCTCTCGTTCGCGAGCACGGCATCTGCCGAGGAGAGCGGCGATGCGGCTGTTACTGAGGATGGCATAGAGCTTATTATAAACAGACCGTTCGACGAGGGCTGGAGCTACATCAACGGCTTTGGCAATAACAGACTCGGCGACCACAAGTACACCGTTGATTACGAGGAAGACGAGGAGTACAATTACAACTACTTCTGCCGCCTTGACTCCGTTGGAACGGCTACGGGATATTTGGAGCTTACTTACGGCGACTTAGTTCCCGAATTCACTCATACAACCTTTGAGGTTGATATTAAGACAGATGACCTTTGCAACTTCGGAACTCCCATCATTTATATGACGTCGGCGGATAACGAAAAAGCAAAGTTCAATCTTGCGGGCATCACCGATAACGAGCTCGTTCTTGCTCCTATGGGCGATCTTACGGATAGCACGAAGCCCTCTTACACGGTAGGTTCGCTTGAAAACGGATGGCTTCATTTTGCTATTACCGCCCGTGTTGACCAGAGAATATGCCCCGAGTGCCGTACTCTCTACGATCTCACGATAGATAACAAGACGAAGCTTGAGTGTCCTTGTACTGTAGATCCCGAGGATCCCGATAGCTATCCCGTGCTTGTAAGCGCGATGGAAAAGGTTATGAACGCTCGTATCTACTTCGGATACACCGATACGTTCGACGTTTCCGCTGCCGTTAAGGCTCCCGGAAGAACCGACAAAATCGACCTTGAAAACAACACGTATTATTATGACGTTACGTATTCCGGCATTGCGGGCATTTCCTCGTTCTGTATCGGTATCCCAGCAAACAGCAAGACCACAGGTCATAGCTATTGCATAGATAACGTAAAGCTTTACAACAACGCAGAGAAGCCCACCTCCATTCCCGCTTACCTCGGCTACGGCGCTAATGTAGACGTTACCATGGCTAAGACGGAGGAGATCATAGGCTCTCAGCACGGTAAGACCACCGTTCAGTATCTCAACGAAGGTCTTATTATGAAGACCGGCTTCAGCTATTGCGTTGATGCGGGTCAGAAGAGAGCTATACTCACCGAGGGCGGCGTAGCGTACGGCGCTCCCGTAAAGATGGGCGGCGAGGTTTACGTTCCTCTTCAGGCAATCCTTGACTGGATCGGATATCCCCTTTATCAGCACGATGACGGTGTTTCGTTCGATATTTCCACGGATAAGGGCTCTACCTTTATCACAGTAGGAAGAAAGACCGCTACCGTTAACGGCGAGCTCGTAGAGCTTGACGCCGCTCCCGGTATCGCAAAGGATACGGAAAGCGGACTTCAGTATATAGTTATATCCAAGGATGACGTTGCTAAGATATTCGCGGGCTACTACGTAACCTACGACGATATGGGACTTATCGCAATCTCAGAGGGCGAAAATCTCTTCAACAGAGAATCCGACCTTACTCTTATGCTTGACGTAATGAAGAACCTTCTTTACACCAAGCTTTCCTCTCAGCAGTACTACAATTTCGCAAAGGAAAATACTAACAACTTCGCGCATCCTTATCTTTTCGCGGATCAGGCGCAGTTTGATGCTCTTTACAACACCTACGCTAACTCTGACGATGCCGATCTCAAGGCTTATCTTGAGGACGTGATCGCGGATGCTAACGCGGCGTTTGACAAGTACACCAATCCGCCCGCGGCGGACGAGGAGGACGAGAATTACGTTCCTCCCGTTAAGAACGATATGTACGAGTATCTCTTCGATACCGTAAAGAATCCTTACGTAGAGCTTGGAAACAACGGATATGACGGAGGCGGACGCAGTCCCTTCCTTCTTGAAGTTACCGAGGATATCAAGCTTCTCGCGTTTGCGTACCAGATCACCAAGGACGTAAAGTATTCCGTTCTCGCTTACGAGATCTTCGGATGCATATCCCTTTGGAACCACTGGGCTCCCGCATACTTCCTTGATTGCTCTGAGGCTGCCGCTAACGTGGCTATCGCTTACGACTGGCTTTATAACGTTTGGAGCACATCTTACGACATTGATGAAATAGAAGCTGCTATATACAAAAACGGTCTTCTTATCGGCTATAACTACACTAACGGAGTAGAGCTTAACGAAAGCATTCTCAGCAACCAGGGTATATACTCTATGTATAATACCGCTACTGACAGCTGGAATATAATCGGAACCTCCAATATAGCTATCACAGCTCTTGCTCTTCTTGGAACAGACTATCTCAATAACGGCTTCGTATACAACGAAAACGCTACCGACGTTGAGATGCAGGATAAGAACACTACAGAGCTTGGATACGTAAAGGCGGCTCTCAGCGTTCTTTCCGCTAACATTTACAACGTAACTCAGATAGGTCTTGATATGTACGCTCCCGACGGATCGTTTATCGAGTCCGCAACGAAGTGGAGCGACGCAACCGAGTCATTGATGCTTCTTTCCTGGTTGCTCGACAACACTATAGGAGATGACCTTGGCCTCTCTAACACCTGGGCGCTTGATAAGACCTTCTACTTCGCATATCAGGTTGAGTACAAGGTTACAGACGGCTATAAGTACTGGAATTATCACGAGGCTATAGGCGATTATATCTCAACAAGCCTTGCTTACTATGCGGCAAAGGTTCTCGGCGATATGAACATCGCCGCTATCCGTACCGAGCAGATCGGATTCAAGCCCACTACTGTTTGGGATATTCTTGCTTACGATCCCGCTTACGTTTCCGCTGAAATTGACAAGAGCGGCGCGGAATTCGCTCTTGACTATACGCTTGAATCGTGCGACGCTGTTATCAGCCGTTCCGATTGGTCTGAAAACTCGCTCTACATAGGCGTTATGGCTAACAACAACAACGTTACGGGCGGACAGCTTGATGCCGGTAACTTTGTCTACGCTAACAAGGGTTACACCTGGTTTGCGGATCTCGGCGCTGAGACTCATACGGTATACGGATATAGCGACGTAGCGTATAGATACGGATACTACAGACACACAGCGGAAGGCGCTAACACCGTTATTATCACAACCAGAGTAAACGAGCAGGTTATGCCCTTCGGTCAGGCAACTGATGGAACGAGCTATATCAGCGATTACTATAATTCCGAATACGGAATGTATACAATTGTAAACAATTCTTCTCTCTATCTTGATAAAGTTACCTCCGCTAAGCGCGGTGTTCTCCTTACGAACGACCGTAGAACCGTAGTCATTCAAGATGAGGTCATATTCAAGGATACAGAAGAATGCGCATGGGTTTCTCAGATTACCTGTGATGAAATCAACTTCTTCGATGACGGAAGAAGAGCTATTCTCAGACATAGAACACAGGACGGTATTGTTTCGGTAAGAGCAACTCTCATCGATCCAACTGGTCTTCTTAAGTTTGAGGAGAGAAGCGCTTACGATCCGCTTCTCAGCACAGTTTACAAGAAGAATGATTCCCAGAAGGGCGGAGCAATGTATACCGCTGAGATAGATAGATCGGGACTCAAGAAGCTCGTTGTTAAGCAGTCTCTTGCATCTTCGTTCGTCATTGCGGTAGTTATTGAGCTCGTAGGCTCTAACAATGATCCTGTAGAATACGAATATAAGGCTATTGATACTTGGGGCCCTCATATGATAACCGATAAGTTCGTTGCCGAGGAAGTTAACACCGATATGTTCACAACTCCCTCTGTAGATGACGTTGTCGTATATTCCGACGAGGCTGAAAGCTACATCAATAGCGGAAGCGCATTCTACGCCCTCAATATATCCAACTTCTTCCGCGCTTTGTCTCGTGTTTACAACTGCGAGTTCTGGCTCGGTGTTGAAGATGGTATTTATAAGGAAACCGAGGCTAAGAAGGCTTATATGTTCAAGTATTCCGTATATAGAGATAGATATACGGCATTCCAGAAAGAAGTAAGCTCTTACATCACGGATACCAAGAAAATAGCTGCAAACATGTGCGGTTATGAAAAATAATTCTTATTTGGGCTGTCGCATTTAGGCAGAACCAAATAAAAATGGCAAAGACACGTGTTTTTTGTGTCTTTGCCATTTTTTTATAAATATATCGCTTACGATGCTGTTGATAAAGCATAGAGAAGTTCGTTTAAGATTACCACATCACCATATCGTTGATATGGAGATATGGAAATCTTAAAGGATTACCGAGAGCTGTTTCACCGAGTTTACCACACCGAAGGCGTGGAAAACTCTCGCCTTTCTTTTTTACTCCTGCCAAATGTATATGTTGAAACATAAATTTATGGACACTCCAAAGATAAGGGGATTAGGGGCATAGAATAAGCGTATGAGTTAGGCAAACCCATACGCTTTTTTCATTTATTGAGCTTGTAAAGCATATCGTCTTACAAAAACGCATATGGTCGCCACAGTTAAACGCATATTTATTGTTTCCAACGCTGTTTAACTTCATTTTGCAACCGCAATCGGCACAGTAAAGAAAGCCTGACAAAGGATGCGTATAGCCCGTAGCAGTTTTCCTGCCCTGTGCGACAGACTTTTCACGTTCGCGTACTCTGTCCCAAAGTTCCTGCGAAATGATAGGCTCGTGGGTATCATATACGATAACCCATTCGCTTTGGTCTTTCTTGTATCTTTTGTGGTTTTTATACGATATAGACGTGGACATCAACTGTGGCATATGCCCGATATATACTATATTTTTTAGCATAGAGGCAATAGTGATTTGTCCCCAAAGTCTGCGATCGCCCGGTTTACCTTTATGTTCAAGTTTTTCAAACGCATACTGTCCGGGGCAGGGAATATTTTCTGCGTTTAATATCTCGGATATTCTTTTCGGACTAATTCCAGAAGCGTACATTTCAAAAATCCGCACAACGACAGGCGCAACCTCTTCATCTATCATAATCGTGCCTTTCTTATCCGTTCCTTTGATATACCCATAAGAAGCTTTTTTGCTATGAAACACGCCTTCTTTGGCTTTTGCTTTCCATACGGCACGGATTTTCTTACTCGTATTAGCCGCATGCCATTCGTTAAATACGTTCATTATAGGCATCATTTCCATTGTACCGCTATCACGGTTTTCCGTATCAACGTTATTCTGTATCGCAATAAATCTTATGCCGAACGTGGGAAAACATAGTCGATATATTGACCTACTTCTATGTAGTTTCTTCCGAAACGTGAAAGGTCTTTGACTATAATCGTATTTATAACTCCTGTTTTTATATTCAAACACATGCATAACTTTTATTTTGAGATTTGAAGTATTTTAATTTTAGTTTTTTTCTTATAACAGGTATAAAAATAGGCGGCAGACTACGTTTTGTAGCCCACCGCCGTACTGTTTTTTAAGTCTGTTCGTGTTATTTCCGTAGCAAACTTTATCGTTTAGTTGCTTTTTGTTACCACCCCGTCAATAAGCGCATATCCTTCTGGCAACGTAACAGTTCCGAGACCAGTTATCGTCAATCCTTCTAAGGTTGTCGTAATCTCGCTCAAAGAAACTTGCGAGCCATTATATACGCAAATATCATATTGATTTACTCGACCAAACATCAAAGAGCCATGTCCCACAAAGCTACACTCACCATGCCACATGTATATATTGTAATCGTATCCGCTAAAATCGCAGTTTGTAGCGTTAACCATACCGCCCTCCATAGTCAAAGCGGCACTATAAAAACTATCCATATTATTATTCAATATACAATTTACAAGAGTTGCCGTTCCGCTTTTATTTTTAAAAGGATTTCCTCCGGTTATAGTAACACGATCCATCGTCATCGTACCATTATTCAAAACCGCACAATTATCTTCATTGGTGTCAGAAATCATACCATTCAAAATTGTAAGAGTTCCGTTATTATAAAATCCATCTTTATTAGTTGCTGTTGTTAATGTGTTTCCATCTAAATCAAAAGTCAAAGTCGCATCAGCTGCAATCTCGATATTAGTCGTT
>SVUD01000094.1 GCA_015063445.1 Oscillospiraceae bacterium | reverse complement strand
TTGTACGCCTCTCGCTCGTCAGCCGACGATTTCTGCTCAAAATCAAGCGAGCCCAAGAATTCAGATTTTATAACAAAATCCTGCAAAATCTGTTGATTTATCTGAATTCTTAATGACTCAGCCCCTTTTTAGCCGCAACCCTTCCCAAACAAAGTATTAATGAAACTTAGTCCGTTTTATATCTGTCTATTTCGAGCAAAATTCCGTAGATGCGCTTTTGCTCTTTTTTTGTTTTCTCCAAAATAAAATTGTAACATTCGAGCGGAATGTTTGAATCTGCGTTTTCCTCTGCTCCGAGCATCTCAAATATTCTTGAAAGCGGGACACCGAGGGCACACGAGATTTTTTCTATACTTGCAATCGTAACGTTCTTCTCACCGCGCTCGATTTGACCGATATATGCCGGATGACAATCAGCAAGCTCCGCCAATTTTTCTTGACTCAAGCCCTTAGCAACTCTGTAACTTCTAATTCGCTGTCCAATAATCATTGCGATATCACTCATTACTGCACCCCACTTTCATTATGCTACATATAGTCTATAAGTATTCAAAAGGAACTTCTATATACCATTGATATTTTTTGGCACTTGTGATATACTATAAGTATTATTTATCAAAATTAAATGCTTATAGTAGCTGAGCAGGGGGCACTATGAAAATTTTTACCGTTTCGCTTTTCGGTCATAGAGAAATTGACGACTTACGAAAATTAGATGCTAAAATAACTCCTATTATAAAAAATCTAATACGAACAAAACCCTATATTTCTTTTCTCATCGGTCGCAACGGAGAATTCGACGAGCACGTGGCATCTGTTGTTAAATCCGCGCAAAACGAGCTTGGAAGAGAAAATAACGAGATAATCTTAGTGCTTCCTTACAAAGTGGCAAATTTAGAATATTACGATAAATATTATGATAATATCATCATCCCCGAAATAATTCATGGAGTACATCATAAATCTGCCATTACGTTAAGAAACCGTTGGATGATTGAAAACTCAGACCTTGCCGTTTTTTACGTAGAACACGACACGGGAGGTGCGTATAAGGCTATGAAATACGCCGAAATGCTATGCAAAGACGTTATAAACATTTTTGAAAATTAAAAGCGATAAAAAAGTCCGGCTTAAGTCAAAAACAAAAGACGGACTTTTTACTGTGATATTTTTTCGTACATTAAAGCACTTTGGAAAGGAAGTCCTTAAGACGCGGGTTCTTTGGATTGCCGAGAAGCTCCTCGGGTGCGCCCTCTTCCTTAATTACGCCCTCGTCCATAAAGAGAATGCGGTCGGCAACCTCACGGGCAAATCCCATTTCGTGCGTTACTATCAGCATTGTCATTCCTGTATCCGCGAGAGTTCTTATGAGGTCGAGAACCTCGCCTACCATCTCGGGATCGAGCGCCGAGGTGGGCTCGTCAAAAAGGATAACGTCGGGATTCATTGCGAGCGCTCTTATAATAGCTATACGCTGTTTCTGACCTCCGGAGAGCGTAGACGGATATACGTTCGCCTTGTCCTCAAGACCTATACGGGTAAGAAGCTCCATAGCCTCTTCCCTGATTTTAGCGTAAAGCTCTTTCTTAGCGGCTCTGTATCCTTTGCCAAGCTTCTCTTTTCTAAGTTCCTTCGTTCTTACGTATTTCGGTGCAAGCATTATATTTTCAACGACGGTCTTGTTGTTGAAAAGGTTGAACTGCTGGAATACCATTCCGATATCTTCTCTGTGCTTGTTTATATTAACCTTCATATCGGCGATATCAACACCGTTGAAAAAGATTGAACCGCTCGTAGGGTCTTCCATACAGTTAATACATCTTAAGAATGTGGATTTTCCGCAACCGGACGGACCTATAATGGCAATTTTCTCTCCGTTTTTGACGTCGAGATCCGCACCCTTAAGTACCTCGAGCTTACCAAAGGACTTTTTAAGACCTCTTATAGAGAGGATGACTGAATTATTATTTTCGCTCATTTTAATCTAGTCTCCTTTCTTATCTTTCGCTCTTTTTGAGCTTCTTTTCGAGAGCTCTGACGCCCCACGAAATCAAAAGCACCAATACGAGATACGTAAGCGCCAGCATAAGATACGGAACCATATAATTCTGCTTTGCAGCTCCGAGCGCTCTGAAGGACTTATAAAGGTCGGTTACGGCAACGAAGCTTACTACCGACGTTTCCTTTACCAAAACTATAAACTCGTTACCGAGAGTGGGAAGTATATTTTTAACCGCCTGAGGAATAACTATCTTCAGCATAGCAACCGAATAAGGAAGTCCTACCGCCCTTCCCGCTTCAAGCTGACCGGGGTCAACCGAGTTTATGCCTCCGCGCATAATTTCACTGACGTAAGCGCCGCTGTTGAGTCCGAACACTATAACGGCTACGGGAACTCCCGAATCAACGCTTATTCCAAACGCGGGAAGAAGAACCCAATATCCGATAAGAAGCTGAACTACCATAGGCGTTCCGCGGAAGAATTCAAGATAACAAACGCATATTTTGTCTAAAACACGGGGAAGAATTTCATATTTGGGCATAACCCTGACTATTGCTATAAGAGTACCGATTACGATACCTATAAGC
>SVUD01000035.1 GCA_015063445.1 Oscillospiraceae bacterium | reverse complement strand
TATGTACCGTGTTTCCGCACGCAAAGCAAAATTTTTCATCCTCGCCGATTGGAGGTACTTCGCCTGAATTGCAGTTACTGTGATCGCCTATGCAAAGATAATTGCCACAGTATTTACACTGTTCATGGTTTTCTCCGGGCATTCCGCAGCCGGGACAGGAAACCTCACCGGAATTGCAGTTACTGTGATCGCCTACGCAAATATACTCACCGCAGTATTTACACTGATCGTGCTTTTCGCCGGGCATTCCGCAACCGGGACAGGAAACCTCACCGGAATTGCAGTTGCTGTGATCGCCTACACATCTGTATTCGCCGCATTTTGAGCATACGTCGTGAGGCTTTTCTGTTGTCTGTTTACAAGCGGGACAAACATTTTCTTCATTTCCGCCTTGGTTTTCATTTCCACCTTGGTTTTCATTTCCGCCGTCGGTGTTATTCTCTCCGTCGGTTTCATTTCCACCTTCGGTTTTGTTTCCCTCATTATCGGATACTCCATCCTGCTTGTCGGCTGAGGAGAAAAACTCTTCGCAAGAGAACAAAGACATCGTCATGATACACAAAACCAATAAAAGAGCTAATAGAGAAAGAGCTTTTTTCATAATTTGCACCTCGAAGATTTAAATTTTACTGTTTCATTTCTTGAGCGTAAAGGTAAGCGTTGCGAAAACACCTTCCTTATCGTAGGTATGACCGTTATGAATAACGTAAATTTTATCGGTATGAATCTCAAATCTCACGTCGTACGAAACACCGTCAGAATTAGTATGCTTAACGGTAAAAACGTTACCGCTTCGCGTTCCCTGAGTTTCGTTCATTACAAAATAGTAATCGTCATCGTCATCCTCGAATAAGACCTTATTCTCGGCGGTAAATCTGAAGCTCGAATCACGGTAAAGCTTTTTCAAAGCGTTGCCCGCCGTAACCTGCTTATTGGCAGAAGCATCTCTTACGTCAATATCGCTGAAAGCATAAGCTTTTCCGCTTACCGAAATGGCATCTCCCGTATCTATAGGGTCCTTGAGTATATTATCGTACGGATCGTATTTTAAAAAATCGCCGTCTCCGCCGTAAATGCTTTCTTCTTTTTTACACGACACAAGACTCAGAACAAATATTACCGACAAAAGAGCAAAAGATAGAATTTTAGTATATGCCTTCATCTTCATCCCTTATTTCTTAGAATTCTTCTCAAGCGCCTCGAAAAGACCGTTGATATAGGTAGCGCCGAGAGCTCTGTCAAACAAACCGTATCCGGGCTTGCCGGTTTCACCCCATACCATTCTTCCGTGGTCGGGACGAACGTATCCGTCAAAGCCGTTATCAACAAGCGCCTTTACGATTTCATACATATCGAGCGAGCCGCACGAAGAAAGATGCGCTCTTTCCTCAAACGAACCGTCATCCATAAGCTTTACGTTACGGATGTGCATAAACGCGATTCTATCCATCTCGGCATACTTGCGAACCATTTTAACAATATCGTTCGTAGCAGCGCAACCGAGAGATCCCGTGCAAAGACAAAGACTGTTGGCGGGACTGTCAACTATCTTAAGAAATCTGTCAAGATTAGCCTCGCAGGTGATAATTCTCGGAAGCCCGAAAATAGGATATGGCGGATCATCGGGATGTATCGCCATTCTCACTCCGCACTCCTCCGCTACGGGAATAACCTTCTTCAAGAATTTCTCAAGATTCTTCCAAAGCCCCTCTTCGCCTATTTCACCGTAAGCGGTTATAAGCTCACGAACCTCGCTCTGAGTATAGCTCGAATCCCAACCGGGAAGATGGATATCATCCTTAAGAGGATCAAGGCCTCTCATTTGGTCCCAGTACATAACAAGGCTCGTAGAGCCATCGGGATGCTTTTTATCAAGCTGAGTACGCGTCCAGTCAAAGACGGGCATAAAGTTATAAGTAACGCACTTGACACCGTACTTTGCGCATCTTCTGATATTCTCGCAGTAAACCTCGAGAAGCTCGTCTACCTTACCGCGACCGAGCTTGATATCCTCGTGAACGGGAATGGACTCGACAACGTCAAATATAAGACCGTGCGCCTCGCACTGCTCCTTCATTTTTTTGAGGCTTTCCTCGCCCCAGACCTCGCCGGGCTTTACGTCGTAAACCGCAGACACGATCGAACGCATACCGGGTATCTGAGAAATATACTCAAGCGAAATCGGATCGCTTTCTCCGTACCAACGGAAAGACATTTTCATATTCATTTTGTTTTACTCCTTACAATAAGTATTTATTATATTATAAAATATTTTCGCTCACATGTCAAGCGTGAATATATTTATTTTTATTTAGACGGGCGCTTACAACACCAAGACACCAAAAACGGTGAAATAAGACAAAAAAGATACGCCGTCAATCGAAGTGAAGCGTATCTTTTCTGCCTGATTATTTTCCGATTCCGTATGGCGAATAAATTTTCAACCTGCTTTCAAGATCGGAAAGTGTTACCACCTCAGATGTTTCAAAGGTAATAACAACCGGAGTTTTACCATAAAGTGTAACAAAATTATCACTAAAGTTTACATTTAAGCCTTCAAAATCCACTTTTACAGCATAAGCATAGCTAGAAGAATTAAGCTTAACCGAAAATCTTTTGCCCATTCCCGATATCTCTGCCGTAATCTTCGGATCGTGAAATTTCACGTATTTCAGAGGAACGAAATGGTCGCTTCCGTGAGCGATGATTCCCTTTTCATCATACAACTCGTACAATACATAGTAGATCTCCGGATTTTCGGCAACAAAACGGGGAAAATCAGCTTTGTCAACCACTTCGCTATTACCGCTCTGAACGTTGACGTTAAGTCGCTTCTCCTCAAAGCACTCCCCTTCCATATTGTAAAGGGCATACATCAAGCGTCCCGAAAAGTCCTTTTTAGTTGAGTTGATAATCCGGAAGGTCGTTTCATTTTGACACGGGGTAACCTCTAAGCATACGGGGGCAAACGCCTCTGCCAAATATTTGATAACAGCTTTAGGCTTGCCAAAATAGTCTATTAGCGAGGATGAAATGGTTTTCTTACCGTCATTAAGCTGTCGGAGAACCGAGCTGAATGAATTCTCCGAGTGGCGCGCGCATTTGACCGAACGCATAACCTCGAGCCCTGCCGCAATCTCACTCGCGTACACAAGCTCGGACATGCCCGATGGCATCTTCATATGCTTTACCGTGGTTTCAAGCATTTTAACGCATTCCCGCGTATTAGTTTTTCCTTCCGATGCTTGCGAAAATAAGTTATAATTTTCTTCGGAGAGATAACTTTTTAAGGTGTATTCCGAGGGTAAGGCATAAAGCATTCCGTAAGCATAAGTCGCGTCTTTTTCAAAAAGATATCTCTCATCATGCTTCATAAGGTCGTTAAAGTCTTCAACAAACGGGGTGTCCGGAGCGCAATCCTTTATCACGGGCGTGAGGATTCGCAGCGAAACCTGCAAAAATTCTTCTATCGAATCCTTGAAAAGACGCATCATATCCTTGCTTGTTTCGGCAAATGAGATAAAATAAAGCGCTATGGATGGATGCAGCGAAAGGCGCTCTACGCTGTCTCTGACAGAATCTGTCAATCCCGAAGCGAAAACACTTGCCGCGGGGGGAGCAACGTAAGGTAAGGTTATCGACTGCCATATAAGTATTCCGTACTTATCCGCCAGCTGATAGAAGCTATCGGGTAGCGGTATCGTTTCGTCAAAGACGGTAAGCGTGTTCATATTCGCGCGAGCCGCGCTCTTGATCAAGGCTTCTATATCAGCCGCCTTTACATTCGTATAAACAGCGTTTTGCTTAACGTAAGTTGCGCCGCGTGTAAAGATTTTAGTTCCGTTTATAGATAACGAGGAAGCCGAATTGTCGTTTTTAAGGAGTTCGACAGTTCTTAACCCTATGCGTTTTTCATAAACATCCGCAACCTCTGCTCCGTGATAAAGAGTCACGGTAAGCTTATAAAGAGGCTGAGCTCCGTATCCTCTCGGCCACCACAATTCAGGATCGTGAACGGTTATTTTTATTTCATTTCCGTTAGTACCGCCGAAATATATTTTTCCGCTTGGCGCGGAAAGGCTCGCAACCACACGCACGTCATCGGATTCACCTATCGTTTCTGCCCTCACAAAAACGCTGACTCTGCCATTTGAATGCTCCTGACGTACTCTGACGCCTTCTATAAAGGCGCTGTCGGTAAGATAGAAGGAAACGGGATTAAGGACTGCAAAATCCGCAACTCTTAACGCGGTATCATATTCGTTACATCTGTCTCCGCAGCTTGCGAGATGCTGCTTTGGCAGAACAACCTCATTGCATCTGATTTCAACCGCGTTTTTACCTGCCCTAACCTTATCCGCAACATCGAAAAGATAAACACGGTGAGGTCCGCTGAGTATACCGCAGCTTTTACCGTTCAGAAAAAGCTCTCCTTTGGCAAGAACTCCCGACACCTCAAGATATACGTATTTTTTTGCAATATCCGATTCGGAAAACTCCGTCTCCGCCACAAAAACGCAAGTGTCCGGCAAAGCAGCCTTACCGCTTTCGGCTTCATCTGAGCTCAAAAGCCCATTCTCCATCATAGCGGACAGATATCCTATCGGAGCTTTAGCTTCGTAGGTAGCGCCGTCAGGCAGTACAATCGATATCGTTTTTATATCTCTTTTGACCATATTTTTTCTCCAAAATTTCTTTTAATCTATTATAACACATCTTTTATATAAAATAAATGGTTAAAATTGCACAAAGTAATTTGTTTTTTTTGTTTAATGTTTCAAATTATTTAAAATAAATTATAAAAATTTCAAAAATACTATTGCAGCTTCAAAATATTTATGTTAAAATGTCTTTGAATAATAATACTTGGGAGGTTTATACCTTGAAAAGAATTTTAATTTTGATGATGACGGCGATTTTGATTTGCGCTTCTGTTTTTGCTCTCGCTTCTTGTGACAAGGACAAGGGCGACGATACAACTCATACTCACACTATGGGCGAATGGAAAATCACCGTTGAAGCCGATTGTGTAAATGACGGTAAGGAAACAAGAAAATGCACTTCCGAAGGCTGCGATTATGCAGAGACCAAAGCCATTCCCGCTTTAGGTCACGATCTTAAGGACGTTGAGGGTATGGAGCCCGACTGCGTTGAGATTGGCTTCAAGCCTTATAAGGTATGTACGAGATGCGTTTATAATACATACGTTGAAATTCCCGCTACCGGTCACGATTATACGATCGATGCGGAGAAAAATCCCATAGGTGACACTTGTGTTAATTGCGGACAGGTTCATATCTGCGTGGATCACGAGGATTGGTATACTGTCGAGGAAGCCGACTGCACCGGAACCGGTATAGACGAGCATAAATGCAAGGTTTGTAACAGGGTTGAAGAAAAGATAACACCAAAGGTTGATCATAACTACGGTGAGGACGGCAAATGCACCGAGTGCGGCGCTACGGAATCCAACGTTCCCGAATTGCCCGACCAAGAGTTTTAATAACTGTTAAATAAGAGGACGTCCTACGTTGACTATCCGCAGGAGCGGAGGTTCGTGAGACGTCCTTTTAAATTGTTTTGCGAGGATATAAGATGACTTACGGCGATAAAACGAAATTTGAAAATCTTCTCTCCGTATTCAGTGATAATTTCAGGGTAACAAGGCTTTACGCCGATTATCTAAACATTTTTCCCGAAATTATCACGAAGGATATGATTGATTCGATAAAAGAAAACGGAGTCGATGAAATTTACGCGATCTCTGCTCTTCTTGCGGAAATTTTTGCGCTCGATACAGAAAACAAGGAAGATGACAAGCGCCTTTTCAGAAGCTACATTCTGCCATCGATACGAATACTCGACGCAAAAAAATATACCGAAAATCCTTACTATAAGAGCGTAAAGCTTCCCAATATCAAGCTTGACAATTGGGAGTTTAAAAACGAGGCGTATGAGCCCTACCGAGCCGTAATTTGCCACGATATGATGCTTGGCAGCGATTTTTCCGAAATACCGCCGCTTGGTTTTTTCACCGAGCGCTTTGAATTTCCGGCAGTGCTTGAGGACGGAAACGAATGGATGACGCTGACGCCTGTGGATCTCGACACCTCCGAATACGCTATTGAGCGCGCCTTTGGCAAGGTCGTAACGTTCGGACTCGGACTTGGATATTTTGCTTATATGGCATCAGAAAAGGACGAAGTGAAATCGGTTACGGTCGTTGAAAAGAGCGAAAAAGTTATTGAGCTTTTCAAAAAATACGTTTTTCCCTCCTTCAATCATCCCGAAAAAATTCGTATTGTTATTAGCGATGCTTTTGAATACGCAGAAAAAGCAATGCCCAAGGAAAATTTCGACTTTGCTTTTGTTGATACCTGGAGGGATGCTTCCGACGGCGCTCCCATGTACGAAAAAATGAAAAGGTTAGAGCATCTTTCGAAAGGCACCGAATTCACATATTGGATAGAAAACTTCCTCATTTCAAATATACGCGCGCGCAAGCTTGTAGAAATCAGGGAGAAATATGACTTGGGAAATCTTGATATGAGTTACTCGGATATCGTGAAGGAATTAACTACTATACCGTAAAATTAAAGAACAGCTGAGATATACGGGCGTTACGCAATTGCGTAGCATTCCCTTTTTTCAGCTGTTCTTTTCAATTATTCGCCGTCCTCTTCTTCTCTGAATTTAGCTTCATCCAAGAGAGCATAGCGTGAATACTCCGTGAGCCTTGCGCAAAGCTCGTCCGTGCCCTCGATTATAACGTTATACTTAATGGTGCTCGTTTCAGCCTTTATAACGTATACAACGTCGGGAGAAAACGTAGGAGCAAAATTATATTTATGCGTTCCTTTTTCAATTTTTTGCTTCTTTAATTCTTCTTTTGTAAACTTTTCTATACTTTTGATTGCATAGAGAGGTACACATCCTATCATGCTTTGACGTTTTCCAACCAACTTAGTAACGATAAGATACGACTGATGATTTTCACCCTCACGCACGGAATATGTGTAATCGGAAACAACATACCTAATGTATATTAAAACCGACGCAGTCATAGTGGCAACAGCCGCAAGACTTACAACCCCCGCAAATTTAGGTGTTACCATAGAAACAGCGACAAGAACTACGCTTATTCCTACCAGTACAAAAAACAGAGGAAACACTCGCTGCTTGTCCGCGAGCCGTCTATAGCTGAACGGTATAATTTTTTCATTCATTACGGCTTCTCCTTTCCGGAAAGCTTATAATCCTTAAACGTTGAAAATTTTTCGTTATTCTCATAAATGGGTATCATATACACCCCTTTATCCTCATAACCCTTTATCCTTATCTCAAGCCTTATCCAATACGGAGAGCCGATACCGTCAAGCGAGAGGTCAACGTCATCAAAGACGAGCTTTTCATAACGATATCTGAGCTTCTTATCAAATATTTCGTCAGAGGGCTTATCTGCAGCAGTTTTTCCCATATCCTCTCCGTAGCTTGCGTAAAGGCTGTAGGTAAACAAGTCATCCGCATTTTCATCAAGCTCAACTCCAAGCTCTTCGGCAATTTTTTCAACCGTCGCGGTATTATATCTTACGGTAATTTGAAGCTGGTCAATATCATCTATAACGTAAAGATAATCGCAGAAGAAATTTCCCTCTTCCTCGTCGTCGTATGGAGCTCTCAGCTTCTGCGTTTTTATTTCAATATTGCCGTCGTTTTCATCGTAATGTTCCTTTAGAATTTCATTGAAATATACGTTTTTGACTGATTTAGGATAGGTGTTAAAGGCTATCATTCTGAACGCAATGAGACCTATCACACCGGCACATACAATAAATATCATAATTTTAAGTGCTATAATGACGGGATTCTTGGATTTAGGCAAATCCTCTTCTATGTCATCGTAGTCACCGTATCTTTCGTAATCGGACATTATAAAGCTCCTTTGCTTTATTTTAAAAATCGTACCTATTAATTATAGCCTTTAAAAAGATAATTGTCAATGCTATTTAAAGAAGATTTAAAATATGTTCAATAATCTCTATGCATATCGAACAATCGGGACTTAAATAAATTAAAGTATGAATGGTAAAATGCGATACTCTATAAAAGCAAACACATCATTACTTATCTTAAAAATGGAATAAAAAATCCCTCTCGCAGCACAAAACGTGGAGCGAGGGGGATTAAATTAAAGCTCGGGAGCTAAATTATGCAAGCTCTGCGAAATACTTAATGGTTCTAACCATCTGGCTGGTGTAGGAGTTCTCGTTATCGTACCAAGAAACAACCTGTACCTGATAGGTATCCTCATCAATCTTAGCTACCATGGTCTGAGTAGCATCGAAGAGAGAACCGTAGGTCATACCGATAACGTCGGAGGAAACGATCTCATCGGTGTTGTAGCCGAAGGATTCGGAAGCCTGAGCCTTCATAGCGGCATTGATAGCATCCTTGGTGATATCCTTACCCTTAACAACTGCAACAAGGATAGTAGTAGAACCTGTGCAGGTAGGAACTCTCTGAGCGGAGCCGATAAGCTTGCCGTTGAGCTCGGGGATAACAAGACCGATTGCCTTTGCAGCGCCGGTAGAGTTGGGAACGATGTTCTGCGCGCCTGCGCGAGCACGGCGGAGGTCACCCTTTCTGTGAGGACCGTCAAGGATCATCTGGTCACCGGTGTATGCGTGAACGGTAGTCATGATACCGGACTGGATAGGAGCGAAATCGTTAAGAGCCTTAGCCATGGGAGCAAGGCAGTTAGTGGTGCAAGAAGCTGCGGAAATGATCTGATCGTCAGCGGTGAGGTTAGCATTGTTTACACCGTAAACGATGGTCTTAAGATCGTTGCCTGCGGGAGCGGAGATAACAACCTTCTTTGCGCCTGCAGTGATGTGAGCCATGGACTTCTCCTTAGAGCAGTAGAAGCCGGTGCACTCAAGAACAACGTCAACTCTGAGCTTCTTCCAGGGGCACTTTACAGCGTCCTTCTCGGAGTAAATCTTGATTTCCTTGCCGTCAACAATGATAGCGCCGGGAGCTACTACCTTACCGCTCTCGTTAACCTCTGCATCCTTGTACTCAACTGCGTGACCGTAGGGTCCCTGAGCGGTATCGTACTTAAGAAGGTGAGCAAGCATCTTAGGGCTGGTGAGGTCGTTGATAGCTACGATCTGATAACCCTTAGCGCCAAACATCTGTCTGAAAGCAAGACGTCCGATACGGCCAAAGCCGTTAATTGCAACTTTTACATTTGCCATTTTTGAAAATCCTCCAAAAAATAATATTTTTTTTGCGTCTAACATTATAGCACAGTTTTTGCGAATATACAATAGCTTTGACTAATTTTTATCAAATTTTCTCTAAGTTATTTAAAAAAGCTTTTGTTTTTTCTTGTTTTTTTGCATATTTTGCCTACTTTTACCTCAAAACAGGCTTTTTTCTGCTTTCCATTACAAACGCAAAGAGCTTTGGCAATCTTTTTATACGCTTCGGCTCGGTTATGATCCGATACAACCACTCACCGCGCAGACGTCGGATTATAAGAGGCGCTCGCTTTTTATCTCCCGCATATATATCAACAGAACCGCCAAGCCCTATAAACAGAGTTTTATCGGAATATTTCTTCATCTCCATTATCAGAATTTCCTGCTGTGGCGATCCGAGACATACGAAGACTATATCCGGCTTTTCAATAAGCAACATCTCCTTGATGCTTTCCCGGTTTATATTATAGCCGCATATAGCGAAGGTCGGTGTTATTGACGGATATCTTGACGAAAGATTCTTCATAGCCCGTTCAGCGACGCCTTGTTTACCTCCGATTATCCCGAGTCTCGCCGAAAAGACAGAAAGCAACGCTTCTCCGAGCTCTACGCCCGGAAAGCGCTCTGAAAACTTGCCGCGGCTTCTTATGGCGCGCTCAACCCCAAATCCATCGGGAATACAAACAGAATCCAAAAGAGCGAGTCGAAGCTCGTCGTTTTTTAAGGAGTCGTATAATATTTCCGGATTGACTGTGGATATTGCTCCTCCTTCTCCTATCATATTCGCCGCCGCAAGAAAAAGCTCTTCCCTACTGCCCGCAAGGACGTCAATACCGAGCACATTTACCTTTTCCATAAAATTTTCCTCTGTTTTTTTCTTATTTTAACCTAAAGGGAAGCTTTTAATTCGTTAGATAAGCTTTTCGATGCTTGACAAAACCACAAATCCGTAGTATACTATTTGCGACTGAGCGGGGCAATCGCGCGATAACATGCCGAAAGGTCTTATCGTGAGGAAAGTCCGGGCATCACAGAGCAGGATAACTGATAACGTCAGTCTGAGGCGACTCACGGGAAAGTGCAACAGAAATAAACCGCCGTACTCGTTTACGGTAAGGATGGAAAGGCGAGGTAAGAGCTCACCCGTTTCTATGGTAACATAGATCCGCTGTAAACCCTATCCGATGCAACACCTTAATTCTCGGGTAATTCCGAGCCGCTGCTCGCGGTAGCAGTTATGGTGGCAGAGCCCTTGGCTTGAACTTGGCGGTGACGCCAAGTGAAGATAGATGATTGCTGCGCCCTCGGCGTACAGAACCCGGCTTACAAGCTCAGTCACCAATTTTAATACAAGCTCGGAGTATAAAAAATGCTTCCACAACCCATAACGTATTCGATAATGCCCTCGGTAGTTGAGGCAGACAAGGTCTGTGCTATGACTATACTCTCAAATGAAAAAGCATTCATTTTCGAGGACGGAGAGACGTACGAAGTTAAAATAATTGCCGTTAACGCAGACGAAAATTATTATAACGTAACGACTCACAAAAGTCTTGAGGTTACTGCGTCAAACGGTGTTCTCAGCTTCGAATACCGCTTTGAAAACGAACAGGAGTTCACTATTCTTCTGATAAAAGAAGAAAAAACGGTACAGACGTTCGGAGTATACTCGCTTTACGGTGATCTATATAAACGTTACGCCTTACGCGGTGATCTTCATTCTCACAGCTGCCGTTCGGACGGCTCACGCGACCCCTCGTCGCAGTTCGGTCATTACAGGGAGCAGGGCTACGATTTTGCCGCCATCACCGATCACAACAGATATTACCCCGGCGGAGAAATAGACGATACCTTCGAAAACGTTGATACCGCCATTACGCACGTTTTCGGAGAAGAGGTTCACTCTCCTGACAGCGTTATTCATATCGTTCACGTAGGCGGTAAGCACGGCGTTACCGAGGAATACGTTCACGACAGAGAAAATTACGATAGAAAAATAGAGGAATACGCAAAAAAGGTTCCCGACAGTGTTCCCGAGCAATACAGACTCCGTTACGCTAAGGCGATGTGGGCAACCGACGCAATACACGAGGCAGGCGGAATCGCTATATTCGCTCACCCATTCTGGAAACCCGGTTCAAGCAAGGTATACAACGTTCGCGATGACTTTGCCAAAATTCTCATAAAGAGCGGTATGTTTGACGCTTACGAGCTTTGCGGTTGCATGGGTTACACCGGCAATAATCTTTCCGTCGCTTTATGGGGAGAGCTGAGAGCGGAGGGAGTAAATATTCCCGTGGTTGCTTCAAGTGACACTCATAGACTTGAAAACAGCGCAAGCTTCCCTAATTTCTTCACAATATGCTTTGCAGAGGATACGTCAAACGACTCAATTGTATCCGCTGTTAAAAACGGTTATTCCGTAGCCGTTGAAGCTATTGGAAACGATTATACCAGACAGCATTTCTGCTACGGCGATCTGCGTCTTGTTTCGTATGCGCAATTCCTTCTTACGCACTATTTCCCGAGAATGCAGCGTCTCGGAATCGGTATCGGCGTTGCTATGAGAGCTTATGCGATGGGCGAAGCCGATGCTTCTCTTGTAGAGGCGAACGCTGCGCTCGCAAAAAGCTTCTCCGATACCTTCTTTGGACGCAAAGCGCCGAAATTACCAAATAAAAAGCTTTTGGATTTTGAGGAAAAATGGAGAGCGGTTCATAAAAACGGGCCTTCCACAAGAGGAAGCCGAATTTAAAACAAAATCAAAATACGTATATTGCTACACAAAAAACGGAGCGATCGACTCAAAGAGAGTAAATCGCTCCGTTTTTGCATATAACGCAATCTTTTGTTTACAAATTTGTTCAAAAAACGCTAATCGAATTCTTACTTTATCAGATGAAAAGCAAAGCTTTAACCACCCTTATATTCGTCATACACCTTTTTGAGAAGTGTTGGACGGTTAGTCATAATTCCGTCCGCGCCAAGCTCTATAAGCTCACGCATTTCCGCCTCATCGTCAATAGTCCAAAACTGCACCGCAACGTTTCTCTCGTGCATATTTTTTATAAAATCCGACTTTGCATAAACGACTCCGAGCTCCTCGGTGGGAAGCTGAAAGACGGTTATTTTATCGTTAAAGAAATAATCAAGACCAAAATAGTACATAAGCGTGTAACGCACCGTTGCGAAAAGCGAGGGAGAATACATAACGTTTTGCGGTAAAGCTCCGTCCTTCTGATAACTCTTGACTCTTCTGAATGCGTTGCCGTTAAATGACGCTATTATAACACGGTCGAAGGCTTCGTGCTTTTTTAATACTCTAACAAGCTCGTCGAGAGCTCGAATTCCCGTCTCTCCCTTTTGCTTGATTTCAACGCTTATTAAATTTTCCGGGAAAGCGAGCAATAGGTCTTCTAAGGTAGTAGCGTAGAAAATTTCGCTATCTCTCGGCTCAACCCCCTCGGGATACGACACGTCAGTGGGTTTAACCTCCATACCGTCATCGTTTGAATAAAGCTTACGCTCACCTGTAAGAATCGTATTTTCGGTTTCGTTATCATAGCCAAAGTTAACACGCTGCGATATTAAATCCGTATAATTCCAATCTTCAATGAGCCCCGTTACATTTGTTTTTCTGTCAAGGCGAGTATCGTGAGAGAGTATCAAAACGCCGTCCTTAGTCAAATTGACGTCGGTCTCCATCATAACGCTTTTATCAACGCTATACGCATTATAGAAGGCTTCGAGCGTATTATCGGGAAATTCACCGTTTCCGCCTCCGTGCGCTATAAGAAGAGGAAGCTCTCCTTCTTTTCTTAACAGTCTGTTTTCTCCCTTTACGTTCTCTCTTCTCGGAATCACGGCTATCACGGCATAGAAAACAAGAAGCGTAAGACAAAGGAAAGCTAAAGCCTTTTTAAATATTTCTTTTTTCATTTTACATCACCAAAATTAACTCTGAGTTTCAAAGCACAAACGCAAATATGTTTATCGAATTTTCTAAAAAAGGCTGCCTCAAAATTCAATCGAGACAGCCTTTATAACGTTATTTGAAAATAATTATTTACAAATTAGTGGCAAATGCACTTCTCGGTATCTCTATCGAAGATGTGAATACGTGAAGCATCAATGGCAACTGTGATATCGTCACCCGATTTTGCCTGAGAACGAGAGGAAACTCTTGCGATAATATTCTTACCGTTGGTAGCATCCTCCATACCGTCGAATGCGAGGTAGAGATAAATCTCAGCGCCCATAAGCTCTGTTACGTCAACGTTAACCTTCATAAGAGAATCGGGGAGAGTCTGGAGATACATAGGCTCGTCGTGAATTGCCTCGGGACGAATACCGAAGATAACCTCCTGACCGATGTACTCCTTAAGAGCGGGATTGTTTGCCTTCTCGCTGGGAAGCTTAAGCTCGGTGCTGCCGAACGTTGCATAGAGGTTCTGTCCTCTCTTCTCAAGCTTACCGTTGATGAAGTTCATCTGAGGTGTGCCAATGAAGCCCGCAACGAAGAGGTTGCAGGGAGAATCGTAAAGATTCTGAGGAGTATCAACCTGCTGAATAAGACCGTCTCTCATAACAACGATACGGGACGCCATCGTCATAGCCTCTACCTGGTCGTGCGTTACGTAGATGAATGTGGTCTCAACCTTCTTATGAAGCTTGGTAAGCTCGGTTCTCATGCTCGCACGAAGCTTTGCGTCGAGGTTGGAAAGCGGCTCGTCAAGAAGGAATACCTTGGGGTTACGAACGATAGCACGTCCAAGCGCAACTCTCTGCTTCTGACCACCCGAAAGAGCCTTGGGACGACGGTCGAGAAGGTGGCTGATGTCAAGAATTCTTGCAGCCTCTTCAACGCGGCGCTTGATCTGCTCCTTGGGAACCTTACGAAGCTTAAGTCCGAATGCCATATTGTCAAATACAGTCATGTGAGGATAAAGAGCGTAGTTCTGGAACACCATCGCTATATCTCTATCCTTAGGCGCTACGTCGTTAACGTATCTATCGCCTATGTAAAGCTCACCCTCGGAAATCTCCTCGAGACCTGCGATCATACGAAGAGTGGTGGACTTACCGCAACCCGAAGGACCAACGAAGATAAGGAATTCCTTATCCTTGATCTCAAGGTTGAAGTCGGATACAGCGGTAACACCGCCGGGATACTTTTTGTAAATGTGTCTGAGTGAAAGACCTGCCATAACAGTAGTTCTCCTTTTAATTTAAAATTTAACACATATAGTTTACTATATTTTTGTCGAATTTCCAATTGGCATCTTAAACGTTTTTTCAAACCTCAGATTGTGACTTTTTAACAAAAACACACATAAAATTTTGTTGCTATTAACATATTGTTTTTATTTTTTCTAATTTATTAGAATTATTTCATATTTTTTCACTGTTGCACCTCGTATTCGATTGCTACGGCACGTTTTATACGTTATAGACTCTTAAAATTACGCTTTTAATACGCAAAAACGCTTTTTAAAATTCACTTTTTGCTTGACTTTGGTATGAAGGTAAGGTATAATTTTTATGGTTACAGCTTCACTTTATAAATTCGGAGGAAGACCATGGCTATTTATTTTGACAAGGAAACCAAAACCTTCTATCTTGAAGGCAAATCCACGACTTACGCATTCTTTATAAACAACTTCGGATATGCCGAGCATTTGTATTACGGTAAGAAGATACACAGAGATTATCTGCTCTTTACAAGATACGGCTCGACAAGAAGCTTCGTTGCCACGCTTCCCGGTCTTGATAACCGCCCCGGAATCAACTCATACAGCTTTATGAATCCCGAAATTTCATTCTTCGGCACGGGAGATTACAGAGAGCCGACCGTTCATCCGAGATTTGAGACGAAAGACCGTTTAATACAGCTTCATTATCACAGCTATGAAATTCTCGACGAGAAGCCTTGCATATCCGGTATGCCGTCGCTTGACGGCGAACAGACGCTCGTTCTCCATCTCTACGATGAAATTAAAGAATTCGGCGCAGATCTTTATTACACCGTTTACGACGACTGCGACGTTATCGCGAGAAGAATAGTTTATATAAACAATTCGGATTCTACAGTTGCTCTTGAGAGAGCGTATTCCTTCGCTATGTCTCTTCCCTCCTCGGATTATGATATGATATCGCTTTTCGGTGGTTGGGCATGCGAAAGACAGGTCGAAAGAGCCGCTCTGCATCACGGCGTTTCGTCGGTTGACTCAAAAAGAGCTACGTCGTCCGCAACGCTTAATCCGTTCATCGCTATAGTTGACCGCGATACCACCGAAAAGAACGGAAACGCTTACGGCTTCAATCTCGTTTACTCCTCGTCATACGTTCTTAAGGCAGAAAGAGCCTCCGGCGGTGAGGTTATAGTGAGCGGAGGAATCAACGACTTTGACTTTGAATGGAAGCTTGAGCCCGGCGAAAGCTTTGAGACTCCCGAAATAGTCATAGCATATTCTTCTGACGGTATCGGCGGTATGAGCCGTGAGTTCCACGATGCGTACAGAGAGCATCTTATTCCGAAAAAGCACGTAAAATCACCGCGCCCCATTCTCATAAACAACTGGGAGGCTACATACTTCAACTTCACTACTGAAAAAATATGCGCTATCGCAGATGCCGTAGAGGGTACGGGAATCGACACGCTCGTTCTCGATGATGCCTGGTTCGGAAAGCGAAACGACGATACCTCCGGTCTCGGTGACTGGTACGTTAACGAGAAAAAGCTCGTCGGCGGTCTTGATGCCGTTATCAACCACGTTCACGCAAAGGGAATGAAATTCGGTCTATGGTTTGAGCCCGAAATGATAAGCGAGGATTCCGAAATTTTCCGAGCTCATCCCGAATACGCAATCGGCGCGCCCGACAGAAAAAGATGCTATTCAAGGCATCAATTCGCAATGGATCTTACAAATAAAGAGGCGAGAGACTACATTGTTGACTCGGTCAACGCAATTCTCAAAAAGCACAAGATAGACTACGTAAAATGGGACTACAACAGAAACGTCACGGAATTTTTCTCGGGCGTTCTCGAAGCGGAGCGTCAATCCGAATTTGCGCACAGATATGCTCTCGGCGTTTACGACTTATTCGATAGAATAGTCAACGCTAACCCCGATATTCTATTTGAAGGCTGCTCGGGCGGCGGCGCAAGATTCGACCCTGCGGTTCTTGCTTACTTCCCGCAGATATGGACCTCGGACAACTCAGATGCCGAGGACCGCACACGAATCCAATACGGAACCTCGCTTTGCTATCCCCTCTCGGCAATGAGCTGCCACGTTTCCGCAGTTCCCAATCATCAGGTTGGAAGAAGCACGAAATTTGACACGAGAGGTGACATAGCCCATCTCGGAGCTACCGGCTACGAGCTTGATACAACAGTTTTTACAGATGAAAACAGAGCTCAGGTCAAGGCGCAAATACAAAAATACAAGGGCATGGAGGAGCTTGTTCTTACAGGCGATCTTTACAGACTTGACGATCCCTTTAACTCAAACTACTTCGCCTTTGCCATAGTTTCAAAGGATAAGTCCACCGCTCATCTTACCTGCTACCGTTCGCTTCTTCACTGCAACGACCACTCGCACAGAGTTATTATGCAAGGGCTTGATGAGAAAAAGGAATATTACATTCCCGAGCTGAACATTATAGTTCACGGCTCAACGCTTATGAGCGTTGGTATTCCCGTACCTTTCGCAAAGGGAGATTTCCAAACAAAAACTTATACTTTTGAAGAAAAATAATACTCCATAATTACGCAAACAAAAAACGCGGATTTTAGGCATTTTAGCTTAAAATCTGCGTTTTTGTATATTATTATTTACAAATTGCGTACTATCGGGATACAACATCTCTTTATTAAAATTTATATTTGATCATCAGATGCTTTGTCACAGCGCACATTTTCATTCTTTTTAAGGAGCTGCGGGAATCTGAAGATAAATATCACGGTACAAAGTATTGCAGCGGTAGCATCCGCTATAGCCTCCGAGGCGTAAACGCCCGACACACCCATAAATCTCGGCAAGATAAGAGCTAACGGGACTAAGAGAACTACCTTTCGAAGCAGAGCTATGCAGAGAGATACCTTCGCATCTCCGAGCGCAATAAAGGTATTCTGGCAGACTCGCTGAAGCCCAAATATAGTCATTCCCGCAAGGAAGAGTGGTAAGAATTTTCCTACGATAGATATCAAAGCGGCATCAGAAGTAAACACGGATGCCACCATACGAGGAAATGCTATCATAAAGAGCATACCGAGAAGATTAAACGTTACACCTATTAAGAAGGTATATTTAAGAGTTTGTTTTACTCTGTTGTTATTTTTGTGACCGTAGTTATAGCTGATAATAGGTGACACGCCTTGAGTGAAGCCCGCGAGCGGTATGCTAACCATCTGCATCGCGCTTTGCATTACCGTCAGGGCGCTTACGTATATATCGTCAAAGCTTGCGAGCATTCCGTTGAGCGCAAAGCCAACGAGACTCTCGGTGCTTGCCATAACAAAGGGTGAGATTCCAAGAGCCATTGTTGCCGCAATTATCCTTCCGTTAGGCTTCATATTGGAAATTTTAAGGCGGAGCGACGTCGTTTTTTTCATGAGGAATATTAAAACGAACAGCGCAGATGAAAACTGCGATATAACCGTTGCTACCGCAGCTCCCTTGACTCCCATATCAAAGGCGTATATAAAAATTGGGTCGAGAGCAGTATTCATAACTGCTCCTATAACTACTGAAATCATTGCGATAACAGGTCTTCCCTGCACGCTGATAAAAGCGTTAAGCCCTGTAGCTATCAGCACAAAAACGGTTCCAACGAGATATACGTTCAGATAATCCTTCGCATATATCATAGTTACGTCAGACGCTCCCGCAAGTTTTAAAAGCGGCGTCATAAACGCATATGACATAGCCATGCAGACAACGGTAAATACAGAGATAAGCATCATACCGTTTCCGATGATACGCTCGGAGCGTTCTCGTTCTCCCTTACCGAGAGCTATCGCAGCAAGAGGACCCGCGCCTCCCGCTATTATATTGGCGAATGCGGCGACGAGTATTACTATCGTGCTTGCAACACCAACTCCCGCAAGAGCATCCTTTCCTGTTTCCGGAATATGACCTATGTATATCCTGTCTACGATACTGTAAAGCAAATTCACAAGCTGCGCAAGTATCGTAGGCAATGACATTTTAAGTATTAAAGGCAGTATTGGGGCGGTACCCAAAAGTTCATCTGAATTCTTTTGCATTTTTTCGTTCCTTCATTTTTTTACATATTACATTTTACAACTCAGTTCGTAATATGTCAAGGTTTATATTTGAAACTTTTTATTAATATGATGATTTTTTAATATCAACTTATCAAGATTTTAATATCAACTTATCAAGATTTATATTGACTTAAAGAGCCAAAGAGTGTATAATGGATAGAGAATTCAAATGCGAGGTAACTTATGCTTAACTTGATGAAAAAAATGAACGGAGCTTCATGCCCTTGCGGTAAAATGCATACATTCGATTCCGAGATTTATTCGGGAAAGGGCGCTATAAAAAATCTCAAAGAGGCGCTTTCGAAGCTTGAAGCAAAAAAGCTTTACGTTTTTGCCGATCAAAACACCTATTCGGTTGGTGGAAAAAAGGTAGAAGATATAATCAATGAAATGGGACTCCCCTACTCTCTTTTCATATATCCCGACAGCCCCAAGCCCGACGAAAAGGGACTCGGAGACGCCGTTATTCATTGTCCCGCCGATGCTGATACGGTTATAGCCATAGGCTCCGGCGTTATCAACGATATCGGTAAAATGCTCACAGCTATAGGAAATAAAAAATACGTAATAGTCGCAACCGCTCCTTCTATGGACGGGTACGCTTCAACGTCATCTTCGATGTGCCGTGACGGACTTAAGGTTACGCTTTCCTCGAAGAGCGCCGACGTTATAATAGGTGACACCGAGATCTTAAAAACCGCCCCTATAAAAATGATGGTTTCGGGACTCGGCGATATGCTTGCAAAATACGTGAGCATTTGCGAATGGAGAATAAGCAATCTCATCACGGGAGAATACTACTGCGAAAATATCGCAAAGCTTATAAGACTCGCTTTGAAGCGCTGTATTGAGGCTTCCGAAAATATCAATAATATGGATGACGCTTCGGTCGGCGCACTATTTGACGGACTCATCATAGGAAGCGTCGCTATGAACTATGCGGGACTTTCACGCCCCGCCTCCGGCGCTGAGCATTACATATCGCATATAGTGGATATGAGAAGCGAGGAATTCGGCACTAATGCGGATTTCCACGGTATTCAATGTGCCATAGGTACTTACAATGCCGTTATGCTTTACGAGGAGCTTAAGCGTGAAAAAATCAGCTACGAAAAGGGCTTGGAATATGCCGCAAGCTTCGACTTGGACGCTTGGAACGAAAGACTCAAGTCTCTTCTTGGAAAGGGCGCTTTGAGCATGATAGCTCTCGAGAAAAAGGAGGGCAAGTACGACAAAGCCGCTCACGCAAAAAGACTTCGCTTTATAGTAGATAATTTTGATAAGATATTGGATATCGTAAACGAAGAGCTTCCTACCTCAGAGGAGCTTTCTAAGCTTTACAAAAGAGTTGGAATCCCGACCTCGCTTACCGAGATAGGTACTCCTAAGGAGCTTCTTCCCGATATACTTGCAGCATCAAAGGATATCCGTGATAAATACGTTCTCCCGAGGCTTCTTTGGGATCTCGGAATTTTAGACGAATATGCAAAAAAGATGAAATAATCCGCAAAAACGTTATTATAAGTTTACAAAAAACGCAAAACGCACATCAAAATCCGAGCTTATCGGTTTGACGTGCGTTTTGCGTTTTTGTGACTTTTTTGAAAAACTTTGTATTTTTAAATTTATCGAATAAAACTCAAATCTGTTTTGACGCTAAATCAAAAATGTTTTCTTTGCTTTTTCAGCGAGCGATTTTCATCCTCAACGCCTTGCATTTCTCTTTCGCTTGCCTCTATCCACGTTTTAGAGTCGCGTATCAAATTCTTTGCGCGCTTCATTCTCTTTCTGTATGGACGCAGCTTGAAGTTTTTGTAAAGGCACACAAGAAGCGCAAAAGCGGTTAAAGCAGCCGATACGTAAAAGAGTGTTTCAAAAAGCGATGACTCCTTTTCTCCAAGCCATTTAATGAGAAAATAAACAGAGAAGAACGCGCCGAGAAAGGTTAAAATATCGTAAACCAGGGCACTGTAGCTCTTGCTATCGTATTCTTTCTTAGCCTTCTCATAATCTTTTTTTGCTTCCTTGAGACTCTTTTTACTCGTTTCGATTATGGAATTATAATTCATTATTTCGGCGGTATTATCTTCGATTTTGTACGTCATTTTGCGAAGCTCCGAGGCCCTGTCAATACCTTCTTCGCCATTCTCGGCAATTTTGGTATCCGCAGCTTCGGCTTCACCGAAATCGTATAAGGCTTCAAGATGCTCTTTTTCTTTCATTATGAATTCCCCATAATACAGCAGCTTACTTAGTCATTTTTTCCTGCTTTACCTTTTTGTCAATAACGTGACGCGACGCAAGCTCACGGTGGATATCCTCAAGAGATATTCCCATCTCAATCATAAGAACGAGAAGATGATAGGTAAGGTCGGCTATCTCGTAAATGGTTTCCTTTTTATCGTCAGCCTTTGCGGCTATAATGACCTCGGTGCTTTCCTCTCCGACCTTTTTGAGTATTTTATCAAGTCCCTTTTCAAAAAGATACGTAGTATAAGAGCCCTCGGTCTTTTCCGTTTTTCTTCCCTCGATAAGCTTTATAAGACTTTCGAGAGAGAAATCCTTAAGCTCGGAATTTTCGAACACGGTTTTCGTGAAGCATGACTCCGTTCCCGTGTGACAGGCTGGACCGTCAGGCTCAACGCTGACCACAAGGGCATCGTTATCGCAGTCAGCGGTTATTGAAACAACGTGTTGATAGTTTCCGCTCGTTTCTCCTTTGAGCCAAAGCTCGTT
>SVUD01000034.1 GCA_015063445.1 Oscillospiraceae bacterium | reverse complement strand
AGTTGGACTGTGTATATTTGAGAGTAATAAGAGCAACTATAAGATCGCGGGCTGCGCTCTCGGGCATATCCTTTGAGGCAGTCACGATATTAGAGAGAAGCTCCTTATTGATTTCAAAATTATTTCTGCCCTGCTCGAATGTAATTCCGAACACCTGCTTTTTTTCAATGGGAGCAGGAACGTAGTTGGGGTCTATTTTTACGATATTGTAGTTTCCGTTTCTCTTGCTCTTAAGAATTTCAAGAGCCTCGGGATCATAGCCGGGAGCTATAATTCCGTCGGAAACCTCACGCTTGATGAGCTTAGCTGTGGTAACGTCGCAAACGTCGGAAAGGGCAACCCAGTCGCCGAAGGAGCACATTCTGTCCGTTCCTCTCGCTCTTGCGTAAGCAGAAGCGAGAAGGGAGTCGTCAAGCCCCTCGATATCATCAACGAAGCAAGCCTTTTTAAGCTTTTCGCTAAGCTTGATTCCAACAGCCGCGGAAGTGGGGCTTACGTGCTTGAAGGACGTAACCGCAGGGAGTCCGAGCGCTTCCTTAAGCTCGCGAACAAGCTGCCAGGAGTTGAACGCGTCAAGGAAGTTTATATATCCGGGTCTTCCCGAGAGTATCTCGATAGGAAGATCCTCGCCGCCCTCCATAAATATTTTGGAAGGCTTCTGATTGGGGTTACAGCCGTATTTAAGTTCGAATTCTTTCATAGCACCGTTCCTTTCAGCATTAAGCGTTTTTATTTATCATTCTTGAATCGGTCTTTCCGTTTTCAAGGTCTGTGTAACGAACGTAAAGAGAAATTTTATTGTCGGCGTCGAGCGCATCCCAGAGCTTTTCGGTAAACTCGTCTATATCATTTGGGATAGCAACTCTCTCGGGCTCACCCTGGAAGGTGGGAATGGGATTTCCGTCGCATACGTAGGTGTGAATAAAGTGTCCGAGACCTGCCAATGAGGGATATGAGAAGGTGTATCTGTTACAAGCTGTACCCTCGGCATCTGCGCTCTTGAGTATACTCATTTCGTAGGTGAAGTCACCGTTAGCGAAGGTTGCCATACCGCTGATTCTGGGGGTAAGGTTCGGAGCGTCGGGCTCAAATTCACGAGCGGTAAGAGATGCGGAGAAGGAAAGTCCCGCTTTAAGTCCTTCGTAAATCGTGTCCGTTTGGTCACCGTTCGTAACAATAAGCTTGTTCTCATAATTGCGTATAGCGGCATAGATAATAAGGCTCGGGTCCTCTACCTTTGAAGCATCGAAGGGCTCGGTGTATATAACGCCGTCTTTGTCTGTGAAAACTCTGTTTCTTGAGTTAGCGCTTCTTCCCATGATAAAGTACGCGGATGCGCATTTTTTACCGTCGGGAGTTTTTCCGAGAACAATTCCGCGTCCTACGTAGGAGTTGCCGCGAATAAGCTCATCAATATTATTTATCTTGTAAATGTTCATTTTTGCAAACCTTTCTTTACTTTTAAAATCGATTGGCAAGAATTTCAGCCGAAACCTTTTCGGCAGAGAGGGGAAGAATCTTCCACTCTGCTATTTTCATAACACGCTTTTGAAGTGTCTTTGGCGTATCCTTATCAAGAATTTTTACAGCCTTCTGCATAATGATTTTTCCGCCGTCGGGAATTTCATTTACAAAGTGAACCGTAGCGCCCGTAACCTTAACGCCGTATTCAAGAGCCGCCTCGTGAACGCGAAGTCCATAGAAGCCCTTTCCGCAAAACGCCGGAATTAAAGAGGGGTGAACGTTGATTATTCTGTCTTCGAATCTGCGTGTGAATTTTTCTGAAAGTATAGACATAAAGCCTGCGAGAATGATAAGCTCTATGCCGTGAGCCTCAAGCTCCGTGATAAGCCTTTCTTCAAAGGCATCCTGCGAGCCGAGGTCCTTTTTGCTTATTGTAAGCGTCTGTATTCCCGCGTTTTCGGCTCTGGTAAGAGCATACGCGTCCTTAACGTTGGAAACAACGAGAGAAATAGTTCCGCTTTTGATTATGCCGCTTTTCTCAGCATCGATAAGCGCTTGGAGATTAGTTCCTCCGCCTGATACGAGAACGGCAATTTTAACCTTGTTTTTCATCAGCAGAATACCACGCCGTCGTCACCGTCGATTATCTCACCGATAACGTATGCGTCCTCGCCGTTTGCCTTAAGTATTTCAAGAGCCGTATCAACGTCCTCCTTAGCGACAGTTATGCTCATACCAACGCCCATATTGTAGGTGTTGAACATATCTCTTTCGGGAACGTTACCAACCTTTGCGATAAGATCGAATATAGGGAGAACCTTTACGGCGTCTCTTGTAATCCTTGCGCTCTTTCCCTTTGGAAGCGCTCTCGGGATATTTTCATAGAAGCCGCCGCCCGTGATGTGAGAAATACCCTTAACGGCTACCTTTTCAAGAAGAGCAAGTACGCTCTTTACGTAAATTTTGGTAGGTGTAAGAAGAGTTTCAGCGATAGATTTTCCGCCGAGCTCGTTGCAGGGTGTGTAAAGATTTGCGGGGTTATTATCAATGTCGAATACCTTACGAACGAGTGAGAAACCGTTTGAATGAACTCCGCTTGACGCAAGAGCGATGATAACGTCTCCCGCCTCTGTTTTGGTATTATCGAGAATTTTCTTTTTATCCACGATGCCAACGGCAAATCCCGCAAGGTCGTAGTCATCCTTCGGCATCATACCCGGATGCTCGGCGGTCTCTCCGCCTATAAGCGCAGCGCCCGACTGAACGCAGCCCTCGGCAACACCGCTTACAATAGAAGCGATTTTTTCGGGAATATTCTTTCCGCAAGCTATGTAATCGAGGAAGAAGAGGGGCTTTGCTCCGCAGCAGATAATATCGTTAACGCACATTGCGACAGCGTCTATTCCGATAGTATCGTGCTTGTCCATAAGAATAGCCATTTTAACCTTAGTACCGCAACCGTCAGTACCGGAAACGAGAACGGGCTCTTCCATTCCGAAGAGATTGAGACCAAAGCATCCGCCGAAGCCTCCAACGTCATCGAGGCAACCTTCGTTTTTTGTTCTTGCGATGTGTTTTTTCATAAGCTCAACGGCTTTATATCCTGCGGTAATATCAACGCCTGCGGCAGCGTAGCTTTCCGATTTAGACTGATTATGCATAATATTATTCCTTTCCATTCCAGCAATAGGTGCAAAGCTTGCACGGATCTATGCCGATTGCTTTAATTATTCCTTCAAGAGATTGGAAGTCGAGAGAAGCGAATCCGAATTTTTCCGAGATTCTTTCTCTCAGTTTTTTACCTCTTTCGGTATTTCCGTCCGAGTATTCTTCAATATAGTTGAAGCCCTCCGCGCCTTCAAGCTCCATTATGACTCTTCTTGCGATAAGATCCATTTCGTTGTTTGAGCGGGAGAAGTTCAAGAATTTACAAGCGTACATAATAGGCGGACAAGCAGAGCGCATATGAACCGCCTTTGCGCCGTTATCGTAAAGGAAGTCAACGGTTTCCTTTATCTGCGTACCTCTTACTATAGAGTCGTCAACAAGGAGCAAGTTCTTGTTTTCTATAAAGTCGTGTACGGGAATCATTTTCATTTTCGCTACTTTTTTTCTATCGGCTTGCTTAGCGGACATAAAGCTTCTCGGCCAAGTAGGAGTGTATTTTATAAACGGACGTGAGAAGGGGGCAACGCTTTCGTTTGAATATCCTATTGCGTGAGGAGTACCTGAATCGGGAACACCGCTTACGTAGTCGAGCTTGAGATCGGGATAATTTACCTTATCGTTTTTTGCAAGCTCCATACCGTTGCGGTATCTCATCACCTCAACGTTAATTCCTTCGTAGCTTGATGTGGGATAACCGTAATATGACCAGAGAAATGCGCAAATACGCATTTTTTCTCCCGGCTGCTTTAAAACGGTAAATGAATCCGCCGAAAGCTCAGCTATCTCACCGGGACCAAGCTCGCGGTATATAGTATAATCGAGCTTTTGCGCAGCGAAGGATTCAAAGGTGACGCAGAAGCCGTCATTGTTTTTACATACTATTACTGGAATTCTGCCGACCTTATCTCTTGCGGTTATAAGACGACCGTCGTCCTTTAAAATGAGAATATTCACAGTACCGTCTATGACGTTTTGCGCAAATTCTATACCCTCGGCAAAGCTGTTCTTCTGGTTTATCATAGCGGCAACAAGCTCTGTTGAGTTTATTAAGCCGCCCGTCATAGAGTTAAAATGTCCTCCGTTTTTGAGAAGATACTTCTCCAAAAGCTCATCGGCATTATTTATAATACCAACCGTAGCTATTGCGTAAGTACCGAGATGAGATCTTATAAGAAGAGGCTGAGGATCGCTGTCGCTTATGCATCCGATCGCCGATTTTCCTCGCATATCCTCGAGCGCATGCTCAAATTTGGTTCGGAAAGGCGAGTTTTCAATATTGTGAATTACTCGTTGCAGTCCTATTTCTTCGTCATACGCTGCCATTCCCGCTCTGCGAGTGCCGAGGTGCGAGTGATAGTCCGTGCCAAAGAATACGTCTACGACGCAGTCCTCCTTAGATGTTATTCCGAAAAATCCACCCATAGTTAATTATACATCCGTTTCTTTTAAAATAGAAAATACAAAATACAACAAGAAGCCAATATACCGCAAATTGTGTGGTATATTGACTCTCGTTTTTAGTTATTAAGCGAAGAAAAGCTCGGAGAGAGTCATAGGATCGATATACTCGCCGTTCTTATAAACGCGCATATTTCCCGATGCAATCTCGTCAATGAGCATTACGTTGCCGTTATTGTCATATCCGAACTCGAACTTGATATCGTAAAGAACGAGTCCCTTTTCCTTAAGATCGTCGGCAACTATAGCCGTGATCTTCTGAGTCATCACCTTGATATCGTCATACTGCTCCGCAGTCATAACGCCGAGGTCAACAAGACCGTCCTTGGTTACAAGAGGATCTCCCTTTGCATCGTTTTTGAACGTGGTTTCAACGTATGCGGGAAGGTCTGCGCCCTCTTCAATATAATCGCTGTAGCGACGGTAGAAGCTTCCTACCGCTTTATGACGGCAGATGACCTCAAGTCCCTTGCCGAAGGGCTTTGCGGGAAGAACCTCCATAGTGGTATCATTAAGGTCTGCGCTGATATAGTGAGTTTTGATACCGGCAGCGTTTACCTTTTCGAAGAAGTAAATAGACATACGAAGGTTAACGTCACCAACTCCGTCGATAGTAAGACCGACAGAATTCTCACCGGGATCAAATACTCCGTCCTTGCCGGTGCAGTCATCCTTGAACTTGAGCAAATAATTGCCGTTGTCAAGCGCGAATACGTCCTTTGTTTTTCCGGTGTAAACAAGTGTCTTTTTCATTTTTAATACTCCTTGTATTATATAAAAATATTTTATTATCAGTTAAATTCTGCCGCGACCTCGGCATCCTTTTCGAGAACCGCCTTAGCGTCGGTTATGCGCTTTGCGTCAAGCATATCAGCAAGCTCCTTATCTTCAACGGCGAGAATCTGTATAGCAAGAAGAGCCGCGTTTGCCGCTCCGTCTATCGCAACGGTGGCAACCGGAATACCAGTAGGCATTTGAACTGTAGCAAGAAGAGCGTCCATGCCGTCAAGATTCGTGGATTTGCAGGGAATTCCGATAACGGGAAGAGTAGTGTTTGCCGCAATAGCGCCCGCAAGGTGAGCCGCCATTCCCGCCGCGGCGATAATAGCGCCGAAGCCGTTTTTTCTTGCGTTTAAGGCAAAGTCGCGAGCTTCAACGGGAGTTCTGTGAGCCGAGAAAACGTGCGTCTCGGACGGAACGCCGAATTTTTTAAGCATATCTATAGCCTTTTTGACTATAGGAAGGTCGCTTGCGCTACCCATAACGATACCGATTTTCTTCATTTTAGTTCTCCGTTTCAATGTAAAATTCCAAAAAAGGCGCACATATTCCAAGAATTCAGCTTCAAAGAATAGGTGCGCCCAGACGGTCGGCTTTAAACGATTCCTGCTCCACTGTGGTAAGCCCACAATTATCCGTCAGTCGCAGAAACCTCAAATACGATATTATTTTATCATATACATATAAGTTTGTCAATAAGTAAATATAAAAGAATAAACAGTCGCTCGCAAAAACTTTTTGTGTAAAATATACTAAAAGTCGATTTTGTTGCTTTTTTTACGGTTGGAAAATATATCTCATAGCTTGTTTTGAGGTTTGAACAAAATAATAAGGCAAAGAAAAAGACAATAAAAATGAAGCCGTCCTCACGAACGGCTTCACTATGTATTTAGTAGAATTTTAAAGAAGGATTAGCCCTCGGTAACCTCTTCCTTAACCTCTTCGGTAGCCTCTTCTGCGGGAGCTTCTTCAGCTACAGGAGCCTCAGCTACAGGAGCCTCAGCTGCGGTAGCCTCTGCCTTAGCGGGAGCCTCAGCGGTAGCGGTGTTGCTGAGAACGGCTGCCTTAGCTTCGTTGCTCATATCAGCGCAGAATACCTTTTCAAGAACCTTGATTGCGATCTCAGCAGCGATCATGATGATAACGCCAACGAGAACCATGGTAAGAGCGGATTTCTGCTCTGCGCCAAGCTCAAGGAATGAACCGTATGCTTCGGAGTTCTTGTCGAAGGGATTTATGAGGTTGCTCTTTCTCGAGGAAACGATCGTAGGCATGATGTAAACGATGAGAAGAGCGATAGATTCGGGAAGAAGAGAGGGATTGCCGCTCTTAGACGTCATAGCGCAGGAAAGACGGTTTGCGCACTTTCCAAGGAACTTAACGCAAGTAAGAACTGCAACGAGGTAAATAAGAATAAGAACCGCGTCAACGATGTAACCCTTAGGAGCCTCTCCTCTTGCAGGGCTTGCAAGCACCTTAGCGATGTACATACCCCAAGCACCGTGAGTGAAGGTAGAGAAGATGTTGGTCTTAAGAACGTTGAAGAAGAAGATGAAGAATCCAACGATGGAGAGGATGGAAGCACCCTGAACAATGTTGAGATAGATAAACTCTTCTTTATTGTAAGCGGTAAGTCTGGTTGCTGCGAAGTTAACGAATACGCAGATAATGGATACGATCCAAAGTGCGAGAGTACCGCTTCCGTAGTTCATGGAAGGAAGAACGCACTGGAAGAGCATTATCGTCATGATAATGGAGAGCTTCTGAGGAAGCTTGTTTGCAACCAATGCTGTGTGAGCGTCAAGCTCTCTGTAGTTCTTTGCTACGGGAACAAGAGCCTTAACCGCAAGAATGATGAATGCGATAGGCATTGCGATCGTTACGCCGAGAAGATAGAATACGGCAACGATAGTGATGAGCACGTTGAAGATAAGATTGATAATGTTGGAGCTTCCGGAGTCTTTGTTTTCCTTGAATGCGGAAGTAATGCTGTGAACAATTGCAGCGCCGATGAGAATGGTATTTCTACCCTCTTCGCCCTTGATTTTAGCTTCAAGAGCTTCTTTTTCCTCGGGAGTTGCTTCGCTGCTGTTCTTTGCCATTTTTACGAGGTCGAAGATAAGGAAAGCGCTCTTAATAAGCTTCATTGCGCTTACGTTGATCTTATCCGGGAATTCGAAGTCCTCGTCTGTGAACTCGTTTACGATTTTTTCAATACCTGCAGCAGTTGCGGGATCAGAGGTATTGAGCGAGATGATGGGTAAAAAGCTGAAGATCAAGGAGAGTACGATAAGCAAGCAGATTATCGCAACCTGAGCTGATGCAACAGTCTTTTTGGGAAGATTAAGCTGGAACATAATAGCCTCCAAATTTTTATTTTTTTGTCATAAAATGACGAGGTTATTATAATACACATGTAATAAAATGTCAATAGTTTTTGAATAAAATATTATCAAAAAAAGTACAAATTTGATATTTTTTGTGACATAACGTTAAAAAAACGATTATGTTTTTGTTAAAACCAAAACGAATTTGGTCAATTGTCAATTATTTTTGTTTTGAAAACTTCTTAAATAATGCCTTTACGTCTATTTCCGAAACAAGCACTGCGAGAAGAACAACTGCGCAGCCGATATATTCCTTTAGACTCATTCTCTCGTGAAGGAACATTGCCGAAAACAGAGCGCCGAATACCGATTCAAGCGAAAGAAGTATTGAGGCAACGGCGGGCTCGGTGTTTTTTTGTCCCACGATCTGAAGTGTGTACGCTATGCCACTCGAGCCAATTCCAAGAAATAAAATCTGGGGAAGAACCTCGATTATTTCGGAAAACGCAAACGGAAGCTCGAATATGAGCGCGGCTATCAGCGAAAATACCGTAACCGCGGAAAACTGAACCAAAGAAATACGAACGCCGTCGCAGGTGGGAAGGAGCATATCGACCGTCATAATTTGCAACGCAAAAGCAAACGCGCATGCGAAAACAAGCAAATCGGATGGAGCGATTGAGAATCCGTCTTTTATACACAAAAGATAGAATCCTGCTACCGCGATACCTATTCCTATCCAAGCGTTAAGCGGAGATTTCCTTCCGATGAGTAATGCGTATATGGGAACTATAACAACGTAAAGAGCCGTGATAAATGACGTTTTGCCGGCATCCGTGTTTGCTATTCCCGCCTGCTGAAGCGCTGATGCAGCGAAGAGAAACGCTCCGCAAAGCGTACCTCCGAGAAGCTCTCTTTTTGTTATTCCCACTTTTCTTTCTTTGAGTGAAATGAGGCTTCTGCCGTTTTTTGAAAGCCTGTCAAAGAGCATGACAGCGGGGATAAGAAAGAAAACGGCAACAATGCTTCTTGAGAAAAGCAGGGTGAACGTGGGAACTATGGTCGTAGCCTTTTGCGCCACGAATGAAAATCCCCATAGAATTGCGGCTGTGAGAAGCAGCAAGGGAGATATAATTTTCTTCATTTAATTATTTCCTTTATGTTAGTGACGGATTATTTTAACATACTTTCCGCTTTATGTCAAGTTTCAAGCCGCAGTTTATCAGAGCCTTTAACCTGTCGCTTTTATTTTTTTGAAATACGTAAGGAGATTTCGCCGGGAGGGAGCTTAGCAATACAGACTTTTCTTATCTGCCTTCTATTATGGCTATTCCGTTATAAACCGCCTCGAAGCAGTCGGAGCTTGACGGAGCCTCAAATCTTACGCCCTCGATTTTTATAAAACGAGCAAAATCGTATCTATACGTTGAAAGCGGACGCCTAAGCGCGTTGTCCGTCTGAGCGGCAACGAGTATATCGTCGTCCTCAAAGCCAACGATCAGTAAGGTGTGATAATATCCGTCCGCGTTTCGTCCGAGCTGTATTGCGTCACCTATCTCGCATTCGTCGCGTGTGACCTCACTGCCAAACGGACCTACGCCTTGATTTTGCGTTATAAAGTTATAGAAATAATCAACACCCGTCCAGGCAGGCGCGCGTTGGTCTAAAGAAATATAATACCACCCGAACGTTTTGGTATAATTCATCTTGCACGAGCCCGCATAAATGCATTGCGAAACAAAATTCGTGCAATTTCCTCCTATCTCCCGAAAATCTCCGAACACGGGATTTTGTGAAAATGCGTATCGTTCTGCGTAAAGAACCGCTTTTTCTCTTTCATAGCTTCTTGTAACGAGCATATTGCCTCCACCTGTTGTACTTGCCGACCGATGTTCTTGTCTATCGGATATTTGTTCAAACGGTCAACGCTACATTAATGTTATGCCGATATTGAATTATTTGTTAATCATACGATTGCAAGAACGTTAAGCTGCGCATCATAACATACTTATATAACAGGACACAAAGTGATTTTTGAGCTTGCCGCGCGGAATTCCCGGACGAACAGTCATATTTTACGATTAATACCGACCTCAATTAACGGAGTGTGAATTTTTTGTCAAAGTTTACAAATACCGTTGACTTGAACAAAAAAATATGATAGAATTAAATCAATCAGAGGCACAGCCTCTTAAAAACACGGAGGAAAAATCCAATGAACAGATTTGTACTTAATGAAACGTCTTATCACGGCAAGGGAGCTATAAACGCTATTCCCGATGAAATTAAGGGAAGAGGTTTTGCAAAGGTTCTCGTTGCGTCAGATCCCGACCTTATAAAGTTCGGAGTGACCAAAAAGGTGACAGACGTGCTTGATAATGCGGGAATCGCTTATACCGTATTTTCCGATATCAAGCCCAATCCCACTATCGAAAACGTTCAGGCAGGCGTTAAGGCATTCAAGGAAAGCGGAGCTGATTGCATAGTTGCGATAGGAGGCGGCTCTTCTATGGACACCGCAAAGGCTATTGGAATTATCATTACCAATCCCGAGTTTGAGGACGTTCGTTCTCTCGAGGGAGTTGCTCCCACAAAGAATAAATGCGTACCTATCATTGCGGTTCCCACCACCGCAGGTACTGCAGCCGAGGTAACTATAAACTACGTTATAACCGACGCTGAAAATAACAGAAAAATGGTTTGCGTTGACGTGCACGATATTCCTGTAGTAGCAGTTGTCGATCCCGATATGATGGCAACCATGCCTAAGGGACTTACCGCCGCAACGGGTATGGACGCTCTTACTCACGCTATCGAGGGTTATATTACCCGTGGCGCATGGGAGCTTTCGGATATGTTCCACCTCAAAGCAATCGAGATTATCGCATCCTCGCTTCGCGGCGCTGTAAACAATGAGGACGCAGGCAGAGAGGGAATGGCTCTCGGTCAGTACGTTGCGGGAATGGGCTTCTCTAACGTTGGTCTCGGTATAGTTCACTCTATGGCACATCCTCTCGGCGCGCTTTACGATACCCCTCACGGAGTAGCTAACGCTATCATTCTTCCTACCGTTATGGAGTACAATGCTCCCGAAACGGCAGATAAGTATAAGTATATTGCAGCCGCCATGGGTGTAAAGGGAACGGAGAATATGAGCGTTGAAGAATATAGAGCTGCCGCAATCAATGCTGTAAAGCAGCTTTCCATCGACGTTGGAATTCCCGCTGACCTTAAGGATATAGTTAAGGAAGAGGATCTTCAGTTCTTAGCTGAGTCGGCTTATGCGGATGCTTGCCGTCCCGGCAACCCCAGAGAAACAAGCGTAGAGGAGATTCTCGAGCTTTATAAGAAGCTTCTCTGATTGATGTAATTTAAAAACAAAATACTCATCGCAGGATTTCTTGCGGTGAGTATTTTTTTATACCGTACAAATTGAAAAACGAAAAAATGAGTGTGTTTTGTACCGTACGAGTTAAGAGTCGAAAAAGCAACAAGTATATTTTGTATTATACGGATTGAGAGCCGAAAAATAGTAAAAAACAATGATTTTTACCATAATGGTACAGCTTATAATTGTATTTTTTTGAGCTATATGTGATAAAAGCATTGCGGATATGTATATTAATACATAGCTGAAGCGATATTTGATAAAGCGGAAGGGAAACGAAAATCTACCGTTAATGTACATTGAAATTCGACAAAGAACCTATTAAACAACAAACAGAAATTCCATTAAACAGCAAACAAAATCCGAATTAAAATCCGATGGCATCCGCTGAAAAACAAAAAAGTTGACAAATCAACATTTTTGTGCTATAATACAAAAGTTGAGTTGTCAACAAATTTTAAAAACGGAGTTTATTTATGAACGAGCATATGTTGCGTAAGCAGCTTGAATTTAGGGATTACAGAGAGCTTATAGAGTGGTCCGCAAAGGAATTCGGCGGTAAAAACGCATATTCATTTAAAGAAGGCTTAAAAAGTGAGGTAACGAGGATAACCTTTGAGCAGTTCAGAGATGACGTTCGCGCGCTCACGTCTAAGCTTATCAAAATGGGCTGCAAGGGAAAGCACGTATCCGTTATAGGAAAGCTTTCTTATGAATGGGCAGTTCTTTATTTCTCAATTTTGTGCGCCGATGGCGTAATAGTACCGCTTGACAGAGATTGGCATGCTGTAGAGCTCGCAAAAACGGTTAAAAAAGCAGACGTTGCTTTTCTTTTTATAGATGAGGATATAAAGGATAAAGCTGACGTGATAGCAAGTGAAAACGCTTTTTTGTGTGAGCCGACTCTGATTTGCGGAAGAGGTAAGGGCGTTGGTGTTGACGCTCTTCTTAACGAAGGAAAAGAAATCTTCAAAAACGAGCCTCAGCTTTATTTTGAAAACACGATAGATGCCGAAAAAATGTCTCTTCTCGTCTTTACATCGGGAACTACGGGGGAGGGTAAAGGAGTAATGCTTTCTCAAAAGGCAGTCTTGACGGACGTATGCAACGTTGCGCCGTATCTTGATTATTCGGAGAAAACGGTAGGTGTTCTTCCGCCTCATCACACCTACGGCTCATCTGTTCTTTTTATAGGCCATACCTTAATAGGAGCTGAAATTTATATTTCCGCGGGGCTCAGATATATACAAAAGGAGCTTAAGGACGAAAAGCCGGGACATCTTGCGCTTGTCCCCCTATATCTTGAAACCTTTTACAGAAAAATTCAGGCTAACGTTAAGGAGCAGAAGAAGGAAAGGCTTCTTCGGATGATGATTGCCGTAAGCAACGCTTTACGCAAGGTTGGAATTGATCTTCGAAGAAAGCTCTTCAAGTCAATCCGCGCGGCATTCGGCGGCGAGGTTAAAATGATAATATCGGGCGGAGCGCCGATAAATTCGGAAATTCTTGACTTCTTTGAGGCTGTAGGAATATCAACTCTTAACGGATACGGAATAACCGAGTGCGCCCCTATAATCGCGGTCAACAGAAGCAAAAACGTAGTTAGGGGCAGCGTAGGTAACGTTATAGAATGCGATAACGTGGTAATAGACTCTCCAAACGAGGACGGGGAGGGCGAAATATGGGTAAAGGGTCCAAACGTAATGCTTGGATATTACAAGAACGAGGAAGCGACGAATGACGCCTTTAGCGAGGATGGATACTTCAAAACGGGAGACTTCGGAAAGCTTGATAAAAACGGCATACTCTATATCACCGGAAGAAAGAAAAATCTTATTATACTCTCAAACGGCAAAAACGTTTACCCCGAGGAAATAGAAAACGAGCTTATAGCAACCCCCGGTGTCCTTGATATTATAGTTTATGAAGGACAGAGTCGCAGAGGGCTCGAATATAATTCCATAGTTGCCGAGGTTTATCCGGATAAAGAGTATATGGAGAAGAATAAAATCACAGACGTTAAGGCGTATCTTGACACGTATATAGCCGAATACAACAAAACTGCGGTTCCTTATAAGAAAATAGGAATACTAAAGGTAAGGGAAGAGGATTTCCCGAAGAATACTCTCAGAAAGATAATGAGATTCAAGCTTGATATGACTATAGACTAAAAAGTAAACAAAAGTTTCCAAAAAGCGAGGAAAACTATAAAAATGTTTTTTTCTCGCTTTTTATGTTGACTTTTTTTGCGCATAGTGGTATGATATAATCGATGGTGAATGGAGAATTGATATGGAAATACGAAAAGCCGCGCTTTCCGATATGAAAGCAATTGAAAAAATCTATAGCGACGCAAGAATGTTTATGAAGGCTGAAGGAAATCGTACCCAGTGGGGAACCTCTTATCCTCCGACGGAGCTTTTACTTTCCGATATAAATGACGGTAACCTTTATACCGTGTATGAAAACGGTGAAATTTTGGCAGTCTTTTTCTTCAAAATCGGAGACGATCCAACGTACCGCAAAATCAAAGACGGAGCATGGAAAAACGATCTTCCGTACGGAGTTGTTCACCGAATTGCCGTAAGCCAAAATGCGCACGGTAAGGGGGTAAGCCGTTTTTGCTTTGATTATGCGTTGACTCAATGCGAGAATCTTAAAATTGATACGCACCGTGATAATATTCCTATGCAAGGGGCGCTTTCAAAAAACGGTTTTGAATATTGTGGCATTATAAATCTCGAAAATGGTGACGAGAGAATGGCGTATCAAAAATGCAAATAAACTCGGATAATGTAAACTATAAATGTCATTTGAGGTGAAAAAATGAAAATTTATTATCTTGGTACGTGCTCGGGAACAGAGCCGATGCCCGATATGCATCACACGTCTTACGTGTTTGAAATTGCAAACAATCTATATTGGATAGACGCAGGAGAGAACGCTGCTCACAGAGCGTATACCGCGGGCTTGGATTTTCTTTCGTCAAGAGCCATTTTCGTCTCTCACGCGCACGTTGACCATATCGGTGGCTTGGCGAATCTTTTGTTTGTGTTTCTCAAGCTGAATTCTATATATAAAACGCCTCTTTATAACGATAACACTGTCTCTCTTTATCTACCGGATGAAACCTATTTTGAACCCGTAAAAAAGATAGGACTTGGCAATCGTACGAACTGCTCCAAGTCGTTGTTTAATATCAATGAGCAAACGATAAAGGATGGCGTTATATACGAGGATGAAAACGTTAAGGTCACTGCTTTTCATAACACGCACCTCGGCGAAAACGGTGAAAACGGATGGCATTCCTTCTCGTTCCTCTTGGAAGCTGAAGGGAAAAGAATTGTATGCTCGGGCGATGTAAAATCCTATTCCGAGCTTGATAGACTTCCCGTATCTGAGTGCGATTTGCTTATTGGCGAAACGGGGCATCACAAGGTGTCCGACGTGCTTGATTATATTACCGAAAAGCGTGTGAAGCGCTTCAGATTTATGCATCACGGCAGAGAAATCTTAGGCAACCGTGATGCCGCCGAAAAGGCTGCCGCCGAGCGTTCTGAAAAAACGGGCATTGATATAAAGCTCTGCTACGACGGAATGACCGACGAAATATAACGCGGGTATCATATTATCGGTGCAATACGCACTCATAAATAAAAAAAGCGAAATCGGTTTGATTTCGCTTTTTTTATTACGTCCAAAGCTTTAATGTCAAAGAAAGCGCTATCCGTTTAGCTCGGGATAAGCCATTACGTCTGCTCGCTTTTGCAAAATTGTGCTTTATACGCTCTTGGAGACATACCCGTGTGCATCTTAAAGAACTTTGAGAAGGTGTATACGTCTGTAAAATTAAGGCACTCGGACACCTTCGTTACAGAAGCTTCGGGCTTCGTTAATTCGTTTTTCGCAAATTCCATGCGCTTCGCGTTATAATAAGCGATAATGCTTATGCCGTATCTCTCCTTGAATTTTTTAGAGATAGTGAATTTGTTTATCTCATAGAGCGAAGCAATTTCATCAAGTGTTATTATTCTCTCAAAGTCGGCGTCGATGTAATCTTTCACCACCTCGCAATAGTCTATCTTATCCTTGATTTTTGTAATTCCGAGCCGTGAATGGATAAGATTGAGAAGCTTTGTCATCTTTATCTCGATAACGTAGGAATTGTTCTTTTTCAGAGCGTTCTTTATCCCGTACCAATAATTGACGTATTCATCTATGCTTTGCGGCTTGAATATCAGAGGTAGGTCGTATTTTTCATACACGTTGCTTTGAAGATATATTTTTCTGTATCCCGGAAGCGTTTCGGGAGGTATAGAGGAGGAAATGTTTCTCTTGCGGCTTGTTTCGGTATATTCGGTATCAAAATCTATGTAAAGCTGTGTTATATCTTTAGTTATAGTATAACGGTGAGGCTCATTAGGTGGAATGAAAATAACGTCTCCCTTTGATATTTCATACGGTATGTCGTTAAATATTAATATGCCCTCGCCTTCCATTACGATTCTGATCTGATACGCAACAAGCCATCTTATCGGAAGCTCAGCGGGCGCCTTGATCTTTAAGTCAGTCGCTTGGCGTACGTAGGGTTGCAGTGATTTAAAATCCATAAATGCCGTTCCTCATTTTTGAAAATGCCAAGAATTTCTATCTACTTTGCCAATAATTTCTATTGTTAAATCTTGCACTGTTCTGTAGAATTATTATAGCAGAGCTTTCGTTTTAAGTCAATAGATATTGTAAAATGATGTAGCTCGCAAACTTTATAAATTAAATCGTGAAAGGAAGGAAGAAAGATGAAAAGCAAAAAACTGATTTCAGCTCTCTTATGCGCGGTTTTGCTGTTTGCGTCTGTATTTGCCGTAAGCAGCTTTGCCGAAGTGAGCACTACAGGCGGCGGCCTGAAAATACAGAAGCAGGACGACTCTGTATACGACCTCGTATCAAGCGTTGTGCTTGACTATGCTCAGGATACCTACGAGTCAATAAAAAAACTTGAATCCGCACCGCAGACTGTAGAGGCTTGGGTATTTTATCCCTCGTCCCTTAAAGGAGCGGCAGCAGGTCCGGTTATCGGAAACTATAAAAACCAAACTTCGTATGGAGAAGCCTTTGTTAATTTTGAAATACACAAAGACGGTCATCCAAGAATTTGGTGCGCCGACGAATTCGGATATAATCACTACGATATAATATTCGAAAACGCCACAGTACCTGCGGATACGTGGACTCACGTGACTTACGTTTACGATAATGAAAGCGGTGTAGCTTCGTGCTACATAAACGGCACTCTTGCACAGGAAAAATTCTTCTATCCCGCGCTTGATAAAGGCGTTACCGATTTTCCGTTCGTTTTAGCGGGAGACCAGCGTACCGCAAACAGCGGATATTTCAAGGGCGAAGTTAAGGACGTCGCAATGTTCTCAGACGTTCGTACATCCTCCGAGATAGCTCTCGATTTTGCGGGCGTTTCTTACACCGAGGAAGGACTTCTTTGCTATTACGCCGTTGATTCGTCCGATATAGGTAAGGATATAAAGGATGAAACAGGTAACGGATATGACCTTAAGTACAGTAAATCCTGGCTCAGCGAAGCGGAAATGGAAGAGATCCGCAAGGGCTACGGTGACTTTAAGGCTGATTATTCCTTTGCGGTATTCGGTGATACTCAGAGAATGACGGAGGATTATCCTAATCTTCTCATAGATATGTATCAGTGGGTCGTCGATAATAAGGAATCGAAGAATATCGTCTATTCATTGGGACTCGGAGATATAACCGACGATAACGGCGGTACGGAAAGATATATCAAGAACGCTGACGGAACGTGGACGAGGGATAGCAGCGGAACGTACACGGAATGGGATATAGCAAGAGAAGCAATTACTCTTATGGACGGCAAAATTCCTTATTCTCTCGTTCGCGGAAACCATGATATTTACAGCAGCAAGGACCGTTTTAACGAAGCGTTTAAGAGCGTGGAATGGTTCACTTCTCAGTTTGACGGTGAAAAAGGCGGAAAATTTACCGATACCGGAGCTAAGGACCCGATTACCAAGGCTGCGGTTTCCTACGCTAACACATGGCGTGAATTTACCGTACAGGTTGACGGGGAGAATGTAAATTATATTTTCCTCAATCTCGATTACGGAGCAAACGATGACGTTCTTAACTGGGCGTCGAGCGTCATATCTCAGGAGAAATATAAGGACCACAAGGTTATTATAAGCACTCATTGTTATCTTTACTCCGATGGAACAACCGAGGATACAGGCGACGCGACGCCCCCCTCATTCCAGTGGGTCGATGCAAAGCTTAACAACGGCGACGATATGTGGGACGAGTTTGTTTCGAAGCACTCGAATATCGAAATGGTTCTTTCGGGACACGTAGATTCCAACGAGGTTTTGGTTACACGCTCGAATGCGTATATAGACGGCGCGGTTAACGTGGTTACCGAAATGCTTATCAATCCCCAGGCGCTTGATTACAGATTGCGCTCGGGACTCGTAACCATGTTCTACTTTGATGAAAGCGAGAACAAGATAGCGGTAGAGCATTATTCACCCAATCGTGATGCGTATTTTATGACCGCAAATCAATTCGTTATAGACCTTGACGATCCCGGCACAGATAAGCCGGTTGAGAATTGGGACGGTACAAGACGTATCGCTCCCGAGGGAGAGGGAACCGAAGAAGATCCGTATATCATTTCTAACCCCTCCAATCTTCTATGGCTTGCTTATAACGTTGTAAACGCTGACGAATACGTAGCATTTGCGAACAAGTATTTCAAGCAGACGTGCGATATCGACCTTGACGGCAAGGTTATTCAGTCAATAGGATATTACTACGAAAACTTCAAGACAATGCGCGCGTTCGGAGGAAATTACGACGGCGGCGGTTATTCTATCAAAAACGGAACCATTACCTCCACTGCGGACGCCGATCGTCAGCCCGCTTTCACAACGAGCTTCGGCTCAGGACTCTTCGGCGCAATATACGGAGCCGTTATAGAGAACGTAGTTCTTGAAGATGTTCAGGTTATTGGCAGAGGTGTCAGCGGCGCTATCGTTGGTATTGCGGCGTCTCCTGAGGCAGAGGTAAACGACGAATTTGTAAACTTTAATATACTTTCCGGTTGCGTTGTAAAGGATACGGTCAAGATAGTTGCGGTTAATACCGACTCTGTTAATGCTGACTCAACCTCGTTTGACAGCATCTATAAAGCGGGAAGACTCGGTTCGATATGCGGTATGGCAAGGGGAACTCTTATAGAGGGTTGTACCTCAGCGGCAGATATTAAGGTCGGCGGAGATTTTGTCTTTGTCGGCGGTATCGCGGGAACCGCGGGACTTAACACGGTTATAGATAACTGTGCGTTTACAGGCTCTGTTTCTCTTTATGACGGAAATCTTGTGTCAGATGCAAAATACGGTGGAATTGTCGGCGCGGTATCTCCCTCGGCAGAAACTACCGATTCTCTCGGTGACGCTACCAAGGCTCACGGAGATTTGACGGTTAAGAACTCTTATTCAACCGGCTCCTACGAATATATGGGCAGCGGTACGGCTTCGAACGTTACGTGGGCAGACATCACGGGTTACAGTAACGTAGGCGAAGGCGGTGTGTATACCGAAACTAATTGCTTCACCGAGGCGAATAGCGAAATAGATGCGTCTATTGAGTCTATCAGATTGGCTGGCAGTGAGCGAGTATGGACTACGGGCTCGGGCGAGCCGACGGCTTCGGCGAATGAAGGTGATAAATACCTTGACGTAAAGAGCGGCACGTATTATTCTTACACGGATGGCGCTTGGAACCAGCTTTATAATCTTGGAATGGCAGTAAGCACTCTCGAAACTCCATACGGAGAGATTCCGGAAACTCACAGAGCCAGCCCAATGGTAATCTTTGTGTATAAGAATGGAAGCTGGACCTTCTCGAACGGTTACTCGAGCTATGCGACTATGAACGAAGCAATAAGACAGAAGTGCAGCGGAACTACCGGTACGAAGGCTGTGGTTTATTTCCGCGGTGACGTAGTGATGGACGGTTTTTCCACAAACCTTGGCTGGAACCTCGGAACTATAATATTCGACTTAGGCGGTCATACTCTTTACCAGGCAACTAAGCCCGTTTTCCCGGCTGTCGCGAAATTCCACTCCAACATAGCGGATAATATCGCTAATTACACTTCTCCCGGCTATTTCGAGATCAAGAACGGAAACATCGTGCTTGATACTCAAGGACTCTTTGAGATAAGCGCATACGGTGATAAATACAATACTTACGCTACCGATACGCTTTATAAGTCGTTCTATTATAATTTCAGCGATATAAATATTTCATTAGCGGAAGGCTCGGCGCTTACCACGCTTTTCGGCGCTTGCGGTGAAAGCTCCACCGTATCTAAAAACTTTGCGCAGAAAATGTATCTTTACGCTAAGTTTGAGGATAGCTGTACTATAGACATCTCTAACGCCACGAATAAAATTAATCTATTCGGCGCAAACGACGCAAAATATCAGGGATTTGCAAACGACGCAAAGACCTATTATAACACCAACTCCATAATTGATATCGAGGTTGGAGCGATAAACGTTATATCCGATAGCAACAACTTCTCATGGTACACCGTGAATAAGAACAATGGCTCGTCGGTTAAATTCCTTGAGAATTCAAGCGGAAGAAGAGCGACTCTCACCGTTCCCTCAAGCTTGACGCCCAATACCGACGTCAACCTTCCCGGAACCAATACCTTCCTTCACGACCTTTATAAATTCTCGACCGATTCTATTGAAAAGACGGTAACTTATACGCTCACCGAAACTCCTTACGGAGGTATAGGAAGTACGTACGTAGATCTCAACGAGTATCCCTTTGTAGTGTTTGAAGACAACAAGGACGGAACGTATAAATTCTTAAAGGGATATCCTCAGTTTGGAGGTCAAAGCGGTGACGGTGGAGCGGTTGATTCTGCAAAGAACACCTCGAATACTGCTGCAAGGAGAATAGTCTACGTAAGAAAAGATACCGAGACTACGTATCCTTCTACTAACGTAAACTGGAGTGTTAGTACAATAGTTATAGACCTTGGCGGTCATACGGTTACGCCCGTTACCTATTTCCTTCCCGCAAGCGCTAAATGGCAGAGCGGTAAATCTTGGAAGAACGATGCGGTATACGGTGAGCCCGGATACTACGAAATAATCAACGGCGAAATAGTACTTAACAATAAATACGGACTGTTTCAGATGAATGCTTTCTCAGCAACGTATGACAGCGATGCTGACGACGAGCATTATAAGTCTATGTACTTCACATTTGATAACGTAAAGATCACACTCGCAAAGGGCGCAACCCTCAAGAGCATAACAGGTACGTATGAAGAAAAGAGCGCTATTCAGAGCGGTAACAAAAAGATGCTTATAGACATCAAGTACAACAATTGTACGTTTGATGTAAAAGAAGCTGTTAATACCGTTAATTTCTTCAATGCTAACGATTCCAAATATACGGGACTTGTAAGTGGTCAGACGTACTACAACACTAACACCGTGGTAAATATAACGGTTAAGGGAGCGAAGCTTATAGCGGGTAAGGCTTCTATCAACCTTTGGACCGCGAACAGTGCAAACGGATCTTGGGTTAAGTTTGTTGCGGACGAAAATGGCAATTACGCTACACTCTACCGTTCGAGCGAAATGGCAGCCCCCAATTTCATGGCAAATAATAAGACGCTCGAGTTCGTTAAGATAAGTGAGAGTGTGGAAGAGAATGTATATACCCTTGCTCCCGCAACGCTTAATTCCTACATTCCAAAAACAAGTATAACGCTTGACAATGAGCTTGTACTCAATGTGTATATACCTGTAAATTATACACAAAAGTTTACATTTAACGGTATTACCTATGAAGATCTCGACACTATCGCAGATACTAAGGTAACTCTTGACGGTAAAGAATATTACCGTATTACAGTGGCTCTCGGCTCTGCTGAGGCTGCGAAGGATATAAAACTCGTAGCAACCGTTACGGCAGGCGAAGCAGCCGCCGTGGCAACGTTTACCTTCTCAATTCCTAAGTATGCCACAAAGGTACTTAATAACACCGGGGCAACCGAGATAGAAAAAACTCTCGCTAAGGACGTTCTTTGTTACGTTAAGGCTGCTTACAACTACTTCACCGAGTTCAATACCGCAGAAGAGATAGCAAGAGTAAATACTCTTATTGACTCCATCATCGGTGACTACAAGGCTGAACCCGTGTCAAGCGGTGAAACCAATACTGTATCTCCCGTGACGA
>SVUD01000033.1 GCA_015063445.1 Oscillospiraceae bacterium | reverse complement strand
CGGAGAACGACAAATTCTGCTCTAAATCCGTTCGCCCCAAGGTTCAGTCTCACTAAGAATTCGCTAAATCTGTTTTTCTCACCGCATTTTTCCTGTTTTTGCATTGATTTTGTTGAATTCTTAATGAAACAGCCCCTTCAATTAAATCCACCTTTTCAGGTGGGATAAATCGTATTTACGATGAAATCCCACATACGAGGGATGAAATCCGCCTCGACGGAGGGTGGGTGGATTTAATTTCATCTGAGGTGAAGCACCGAAGATTTCATCCAAACTCGTTTGGATTTCATCCTGCAAAGCAGGATTTAATTCTTGCTTTTCTTTGTGATTTATGCTGTCCTTAATTCAAGATGATAACTATATAAAAAACGTTTTCTCGTAAATTCATAACAGGTTGCGACCGCACTGTTGACATATATTTCCTTTTGTGATATAATTTAGTTAACAAGAGTAAGAAGGAGTGTGCGAAATGAAAAAGAGCATAGCGCTTTTGTTGACGGTAGCTTCTATTTTGAGTTTATCAAGCTGCTTCCTCATAAAGAGAAAAACTTATACGTACCGCGGGGAATTTAAAGAGCTTTATACTACCGCAATTTATAGCATTCCGGATGCTAAGGGGTATATGTACCACGGCGAAGGAGCTTACAGCTCGGATATTTACGTTTGGGAACGTGACGACTACGGCAGAACTCTGTTTGCTTATTGCGAGGATTACAGCGATAGAATTTTCGGATTGGTTATCTGCCAAAGCTATGACGACTCGAGCGTATACTTCTACCCCGATGAAAATTACGCATTAGTTCTTATAGAGTCCGACCGCTTATACGAGGGCGCCACCGATGATCATTTAAAGAACAGAACGCAAGACTTCTACTTGCAAAACAAGGACAGCTTAAAAGAGAAAAACGATTGGAACAAGCCCTTAGATAAAAGCAAATGCGTTTCTTATTCTATAACGGATCGCAAGGCATTCGACGAAGATACGTTTTCCTTTAACGATAAGCAGTGCAACGAGATATTGAACGAATATACCAAAACCTTGAATTTTGTAAATCCCACATCGGTTCCGCACAGAAATAACAGCATTCTGCAGGTCGATAAGGAAGGACGGATTTTGCACGAAATTAACGGTGTGCACGGTAACTACGACAAGCTTGATCATAAAAAAGGAGAGCCTAACACGTATTACCACATAACGCTTTGGGTAATTACGGACAAATACGGTAATTACGACAAAGAGAAAGGCGTATTTGTTGTGTATTCGAAAGCAAGCAATGAGTTCCCTTGGGATTTCGTATATACCGCTGACGCTATAGCAAAATTCAAAAATGATAACGGCTGGAAAAACTGAACGTTAGATATTTTAAGGCGATGCCTTGCTTTGACGTAAGCAAGTAAACAAAACAGAACCGAAGGAGACAAAAATGAAAAAAATCATCTCGCTGATTCTCGCAATGGTTTGTATGCTTTCTTTTTCTTCGTGCGCATTTCTGCTGATCCTTTTTAACAAAGCCGATTCGGACGATCCCGTCGTTGAAAGCATTGACACCGCTCCATCGATCAACGTTGACGAATATCTGCCATTCGTTGAGGACAGTAAAATTGTAAAATACGACAGTAAGACACTGAAGCTCATTGAAAATCTGCCTATTATAGATGGCGCAACGGCGGCGTTTCCCGTTTATTCCGCATTTGTAAATGCGGTCTATCCAAATACAACAAAGCTTGATGACGGTGTATTTGTTTTTAATAATACCGTTGGCGGATACAAAAGTCTGGCTGAACGAAAGACGGATATTTTTATCGGAGCTGCGCCTTCAGAAAAGCAGGTAGCATATGCCGAAGAGTGCGATACTGTCTTTGATTACACGCAGATAGGCTGGGAAGCGTTTGTTTTCTTCGTACATAAGGATAATCCCGTAACTTCTCTTACGGCAGATGAGATAAGAAAAATTTACTCCGGAGAAATCACTAACTGGAGTCAGGTTGGTGGTAACGATGAAGAGATCGTTCCATTCCAGCGTGATGAAGGTAGCGGAAGCCAAAGCATGATGCTTCGCTTTATGGATGACGTGCCTCTCGTCGAACCTGATACCGAGGAGTTGGTTGGATTTATGGGCGGCATCGTTGATCGAGTTGCAACCTACAAAAATCAAACAAGCTCTATCGGATATTCCTTCCGATACTATATCGAGGGTATAGTTTGCCACCCCGATATCAAGATGATTGCGGTTGATGGCGTTGCGCCTACTGCCGAAAATATACAGAATACTACGTATCCCATTATTGCTCCGGTTTATGCCGTGACATACGAAAACAATCCTAATCCAAACGTTAAAGCTCTCATTGAGTGGATGCTCTCAGACGAGGGGCAGTATATCATTAAAGAGAGCGGATACGTGGGAATGAAATAACCGTACGCTCGTTTATAATAAAAACGCAAAATTATACGTTCGGTAAAAAACAACACCGTTTCAGTACGAATCTGAAACGGTGTTGTTTCTTTTTTATGTTATGAACACAAATTTATTATATGAACGTTTCGGAAAGCTTAGCTCTCTCGATTGCGGTGAGGTCGGCGTTATCTATAATGCCGAGGATAGCGGTTACGCTTTCCGCAGTTTTTATCTTGTTGTATACGTTCATTCTGTTCGTGAACGAGCCTTCGGAAAGAAGAAGCTTCATAAATACGTCTCTTCTCGCCTGCTGAAGCTCGGGAAGAACGTTATATTCAACGGTGATCTCGTACGTGGCGGTATAATCAATATCCGTTACCGTTACGTGAACAGTGTCGTATTTCGATACCTTAGCTTCGATTTCCTTGCCGTTTTTGGTGACGGTAACCTTAGCGTAGTTCTTTTCGGTCAAGCTTATCGCTTTATCAACAGGTGTGTTGACTATAATATTCTTAAAGGTAAGTGTTATATCACGCTTTTCGGGAAGAACCGAGAAGTCACCCGAGAAGCTGAGCTTAACGGTTTCTTTTCCAGGCTGCTCCTTGTTCTCCACCTTCGTGAATGCGGCTACGCCCTTTTCATTATCCTCATAAAGAGTGTAGGTATTATTGCCGTTGTATACCTCGAATTCAAGCGAAGCGGGATTTTCTACGCTATTGCCCTTATCGTTGCTGAGAGGAAGTATTGCGCCCGCTTTTGCGAGAACGGGAATACTGTCAAGAGGACGAACGAGAGTTACCCATTTGCCGCCTTTTCCAACTTTATAGACGTCATTTGTAAACAAATCTGTCCATTTTCCTTCGGGAATCCATACGTTGATGCGTGAGAGCTTAGCTTCCTCACTATGCTTAACAATGGGCGCTACGATGTAATCGCCCGCAAAGATATACTGTCCTTTTGCCTCGTATGCCTCGGGAGAATCGGGATAAGCGTAATACATAGGCTCGACAAGTCCAAGCCCTTCCTTTGCGGTGCGGTAGTTTGCCGTATGGAGCATCGGAATCATTCTGTGACGAAGGACCATCGCTTCTCTTGCAAGCTCACCGATACCGTTTTTATAAGCCCACGGCTCTTTGGTTATCATTATCGCATCGCAACAATGAAGTCTGTTTATGGGGTTGAAAACGCCAAACTGAAGGAAACGGAGATAGAGCTCGTCGTCCTTTTCACCGTAGTAGTGACCGCCTATATCGTGGCCCCACCAGGTATAACCCGCATTGGTCGAGGTTGCCGTGAAATAAGGCATAAACGCAAGGGTTGCCCAGGTTATAGCCGTATCGCCCGAGAAGCCGATAGGGTAACGGTGAGAGCCGATTCCGCAATACCTTGACATAATAAGAGGATGCTTTCCGTCTCTGCCGTTGTCGTAATAGTGATAATGGTTAAGCGCCCAGAGAGGATCAAGTCCTGCCATTTTGGACTTTGTTCCCTGCTGCCAATCTATCCACCAGAAGTCAACTCCGTCACGCTCGTAGGGGTGGTGGAGAATATCGAAATAGTTATTTACGAAATTATCGTCGGCAATGTCGAAGGGTACGACCTTCTCGCTCTTCGGATCAATGCCCATAGCGGTAGCCATTTCCTCGTACATATCCTCAAAATATCTGACACCGTCTGCGGGGTGAAGATTGAGTGTTACCTTAAGATTTCTATCCTGAAGCTCCTTTAAGAAGCCCTTGTAATCGGGGAAGAGGTCGGTATTCCAAGAATATCCCGTCCAGCCGAGTCTTGAGCCCGTAACCGTGCCGTATTCCTCGGAAAGCTTTCCGCTCTTCGTAATTCCCTTTTGCTCGTCTACGTCATCCGAATAGTGCCAGTCCATGTCAACGGTTGCCACGGTAAGCGGGATACCGTATTTCTCGAAGGAATCCATAAGAGCAAGATATTCCTCGTCGGTATACACGTGATATCTCGACCACCAGTTACCGAAGGCGTATCTCGGGAGCATGGGAGTGCTTCCCGTTATAGCGTAGAGAGCCTTTACAGCCTCTCTATAGTCCTTGCCATATACGAACACGTAAATATCAAACTCGTCAGAGGATTTTTCAAGGAGCTGACCGTTATCGTTAAGTCTCAGTGACTCGGTATCGTCAACAACGGCAAGACCGCTCTTTGAGCAAACGCCCGTGCCAAGCTCAAGGCGTGTAAACTTTCTGATGTGGCATTCGCCGTTATACTGGTCGAGGGTTCTCGTTGTACCGAGAAGGTTTCCGTCATTCGTTATCGACAACTTTTTCTTGCCGAGAAGAACGTAGCTTTTTTCAAAATCAGTCTCAAGATGAAGAGTTGCGGCATCGGTTTTTACCTCAACGAAGTCATCGCCTTCCTTTACCGAGTGATTGACATTAGGCATATTTCTATACCACACGCTCTGCGTGGCAAGGTCGCAAAACTCACCCTTTTCGTTCTTTTCGATTCTGAAAAGTCTGTCAAAAAGAAGCGTAATTCTGTAATCCTTAAACAAGATAACGTTTTCTTTTTCCGCTATCGGAAACGTTTTTACAAGCAGATGTTTGTTAAGCATTGTTTTGTCCTCTTAATAGTTTTATTTTAAACACGTGTTGGTTTTCGTTTGTTTTTTAGCGCTGATAAGCGCTTTCTTTTTATCCTCACCGAATGTGTGGTAAGGCAAGAGCTCGTACGGAAGCTGCTTTGACTCGCAATAATCCCTTATGCGAGAAAGCTCTTCTCCGTCATTAAATCCGGGTATCACGGGTATGCGGATTATGACACGCTTCCCTGCTTCGAGCAGTAAATCAAGGTTTTTAAGTATAAGAGCGTTATCCTTGCCAGTGCCCTTTTTATGAAGCTCGGGATCTATGCATTTTATGTCATAGAGAAATATATCCGCAAAGGGCAAAACCTTTTCAAATGAGGAAAACGGAACGCAGCCCGCAGTATCTATCGCTACCGAAATTCCATGTGCGAAGCATCTTTTGGCTATCTCGACAACAAAATCGGGATAGAGCATACACTCACCGCCCGAGAAGGTCACGCCTCCGCCCGTTAATTCAAAATATGAAGCATCACGAAGAATGATTTCAAATATTTCATCGGGGGTATAGGCTTTTCCGTATATTTTTACCGCTCCCGTGGGGCATACGTCCACGCATTTACCGCACACGGTACACGTCGTTCTACCGTTTTCGCATACCTTTTCACAGCTGCCGCAGCCGATACACTTTGCTTTAAAGAATGCTCGCTCGCCCTCCGCCCTCTTGCTCTCGGGGTTGTGACACCAAAAGCAATCGAGATTGCAGCCCTTCAAAAAGACTGCCGTTCGCACCCCCGGACCGTCTACGGTCGAGGAACGCTTTATATCAAAAATCAGCGGCGCTCTCATATTACGCTATTCATCAGCTTAAGCTCTTCGTCGGTAAGCTCGATATCGAGGCCTCGAAGGTTATCAATAAGATGCTCGTAGGTCGCCGAGAACAACGGAATGACTCTCGGATATCCTTCGCATCTATGGAGATTTGTAAGCCAAGCTATAACGAGCGCACTCGGGTTTACACCCTTCTCCTTCGCCATATTGCGAATAAACGCAAGTCTTTGTGTACCCTCGTAATCGGGGGGGAGTCTATCGTCATTCTCGTACGCTCCCTTACAAAGACAGGAATAGGAGATGAGGGGCATATTCTTCGCATAGAGGTAACGAAGTCTTTCACGGTTCACTACCTCATTAAAGGCGTACTTTGGAGCTGCGCCAAACCTTGGATTAAGATAGGTAAGTCTTTGCTGCATTGCGGTATACGGTGTCCAGCCGTTCTTTTCGGCTATCATATTCGCCTCGGCAAGACGCCAGGTGTCAAAATTACTCGAGCCGAGCGTTCTTACCTTGCCTTTTTTAACAAGCGTATCGAAGGCTTCCATAGTCTCTTCAATGGGCGTATTCGGATCGTCGGTATGCGCATAATAAAGGTCTATATAGTCGGTTTTAAGCTTACGAAGGCTCTCGTCTACCCAATATTCGATCTGCTCTTTTTTGAGTCCTGCGCCCTTTCCGTGACGGTCAAAGCCAACTTTAGTTGCCAAAATGACGTTTTCACGGCACTTTCTATCGGCAAGCCACTCGCCGAGAAGCGTTTCACTTTCATCACCTGTGCCCGCCCAATGAGCGTAGTTATTCGAGGTGTCTATAAAGTTTCCGCCCATACCTACGTAGGCATCAAGAACCTTATAGGAATCCTCCTTTGACGTCGTAGAGCCAAACATCATTGCGCCGAGCGCAACCTCTGAGACGGTAAGACCGCTTGGAAGTAAAATCTTTTTCATATTCCTTATCCTCACTTCTTTAATTGAAGCGCGTCTATTTTATACTCTTCGAGTATTATAACGACAATCGAAAGTCGAAATTTTTGAATTTCGACCGCAAATTATAATCATTATAGCACACTATTTACAATTTGAGAAGTACTTTTCTGTTTTTTATTTTTATTTTTCAGCTGAAGCGCTCTATTACATCGTTTTGCAGTCTTTCGCAGAAATCCACGAAAATTCCGCTATATCCAGTAACACGCACCCTGAGGTCCTTATGCAAATGCGGATTTATCTTTGCGTCCTTAAGAGCCTCAACGTCCGCAAAGCTAACCTGAGCGTGCAAGCCGCCGCTATTGAAATACGAGGCGAGAAGCTTTCCGAACAGCTTCCTTCCGCTCTCTCCCGAAAATTCCTTAGGGTCTACGTCAAGGTTAAGCGCTCCCGATACGAGTCCGTCGCGAGGAAGCTTTAGCATTGAATTGAACATACCGCAAATTCCGCTCGTACAAGCGCCGTTTGACGGTCTTGAGTTTTGCGAGTACGGGGTATGGGCAAGTCGTCCGTCGGGCGTTGCTCCGAAGCCCTCGCCATACTTCAAGTGCCACGTATCGCTTTGCATACATGGTACGAGGAAGAGTCCTTCCCTCTCGAAATAAGGCTTATTTTTCTCTATAACGAGGTCACTTGCCGTATGCGAAAGTCTTTCTGCGTGTTTATTTGAAAGAGGCGTATCCATACCGTATTTTTCGGCATTTCGGCACATTGCCAAAACATCGGGATATCCCTCAAAATTCGCTTCTGTTGCTTCCAAAAGACGCTTTAATGTGATTCTTTTATCTATCATAACAAGCTGATCGACCGCTATAAAGCAATCGGCAACAGTTCCGAACATTTGGAATGCCTGAAGCTCGAAATGGTATTTTGCGCCCGCCGAGAAGCACTCGGCATTCTTTATCGATTCACGGAAGAAGGCGTCCCCAAACGTGATAACCGACGAGGGAGCTCGCTTTCTTAGGTTCATCTCAAGAGAAAGAATACTCAGCTTCTTATCTATAAATTCCGACATACGAGAGAAGAACATAGTATAAAAATCTTCTATCGTTACGTCTTTAGGATCACGCTCTGCAAGCTCGCGCATAACTATCATAAAATCCTCGGGCCAGCTATGGTCGCTTCTCGTACGCATATACGGTACGTCAACGGTTTTAGCCTCCTCGGGTGTGCGAGTTATTTTGTAGTGCATACTCTTAGGAACGCTCATCATCCAGGCGCTGTTATCTCCCGGGGAGCACCAATTGCATCCAAAATGCGAATATTTGCCCGCCTCGTTATCAGGAATTCCTATTCGCTTGAAAGCAGATATAACGTTGCCGTCGTTATAAAACATCATTGAAGAGCTTTTCATCGCCTTCTCGCATAAGGTCTGCCACAGATACGGCGCATTGCTATCCATATCCTTAACGTATCTCACGACGATAACGGGATTTTTAAACTCGGAAACTATGCACTCGGCAAAAAGCTTCGTAAGCTCGTTTGCGACGAGTCTTCCCTCCTCGTCCGTGCCCGCAAGCAAAAGATACTGCGGCGCATCAAAATTGAGAATACGCTTGAAGGTTGTGCTATTTGTGGCGTCACCGACCTGATGCTCGCCTCTGCCCATTATAAGATTGTGCTTACAATAATAATCGGTTATATATTCCGCGGCGCGCTCTCTTGTAAGAATTCCCTTTTCAACGTCGGCTTTATAGTAAGGGTAAAGAATTTTATCAAGTCTGCCAAGTGTGAGGGTGGGGTTTTCAGTTATGTACGCGCAATTTATAAACGCAACTATCCACAGAAGCTGAAGCGCAGATGCAAAGCTATCGGGCTTACCTGCCGCAATCTTATAAAGATTCTCACTGCCCTCGACATTTCCCTTTATTTCCGCCGCCTTGGCGTATCTCAGAATAAAGCCTATTATAGCGTCGTAGACTTCCGCTATTGACATAAGGAATATTTTCTTATCCTCGTCGGCGGTTTCTTCTATTCTTTTTAATACTCTTTCCTTAAGACCTACGAGTCCCTCTTCTACAAGCATATCCCACGAATACGTGCAATGCCCTGAACCGAAGAAAAGACGGCGAGCGGGATAATCGGGATCTTTAAGATACGCTTGGAACTCTGCCTCTTCTTTCTCCGTAAGCTCTCTATCCACGCATCTGCCGAGGATAATGTCGTATTCCTCTATCGGCAGGGAGACACTGGAGAGAAACACGCCGAGAAGCTTTGAAAATCTCAGTGGCTGAGGAAGGTCCTTTTCAAGAGATTTTATTTCGTTCATTATTTTGAAACGCTCTACCGAGGTCGCGAAAATCGGCTTTTGCGAGAGAGACAGACACGCTTCTTCTATATTTCTTTTCATAATTTCACCTTAAAGAATACTCATTATTACGATGCCTGAAATCGCAACGAGAGAACCGATAATGCTTCTTTTCGTTATCTTTTCTCCAAAGAATACCATGGCAACCACGGTTACTGTCGCAAGTGTTCCGGCTTTGATTATGGGATACATCATCTGCGATGGCATTTTATAATCGGTTGTGGCAACCGTTTGCAGATAATTGGCGGCAAACAGACAGACCGCCATAATGAATATATGCATAACGATATTTAGCGACAACGCGCGCTCAGAGGGGCAATTTTCTTCACTAACGGTATTGCTTTTCTTATTCTTCCGCGCCATAACGCTATAGCCGACAAGCACTAAAAGAAGCACGAGCGCCGTAAATATGTACGTATAAAGATGGAAAATCGTCTTTGGATATAAAACGTCTCCGACTTTCATTCCATCTGACGTATAGAAGTGCTTATAAAGCTGTTGCGAGAAGCCCGACATTCCGTCTCCTATCGCCGCCAAAACAAGAAGGATTATACCGCCTACGGATTTTTCCGTTTTTCCCGACGAGGATGAGGCGAGAATAAACGTGGCTAAAAGAATAAGGGCAAATCCTATCATCTTGGCTATGGAAAATTCTTCACCAAACAAGATAAGACATAAAATCGACGGAATAAGAGAACCGAGAGTTAAGCCGACGTCTATTGAAACCATTGAATTTTTTCTTACAGCCAGCATCCAGAAAACAAGAAATGCCGCATTGGAAATTCCCGATAAGAAGCATATTGCTATCATTTTAAACTCGGGAAGAAGAAAATCCTGCGCATTCTCGGCAAATACGAATCCAAGCCCTATAACAATACAAAATACCATTCGCAAAAGATTGAAAACGTACGGGTCCTTTGCGTCCTTAACGTTACAGCTGACTTTTTTGCCCGCATATCCCTTGACGGTAAGGCATACAAGAGCGCCAAATAATACTAAAAATAACATTTTAATTCCCTTTAATACGGTTCTGTCACATCACTTACTGCTTTTTGCTCTCCGCTTATTCTTATTACCGATTCACAGGCTGCGGTTGCAATATTTAAGCCCGGGTAAACGATATAAAGCTTATAGTACATTAATTTTACCACACGCTTGCGCAGGTGAAAATATATTATTGTAAAAAACCTTGATTTTTCTGCACTAAAATGATACAATGGTTTAAGATAAAGAATGGGGGTTTAAAATGAAAATCATACCTATATCCGAAACGCGCTATACAAATCTCGATTTCCAAATATTCGACATCCTACCGCAAAACTGGATGCATAGAAACGAATTTTCTCTTTATAAAGACAAAGAGCGTCCCTTAAGCGCTCTGTTTTTCATCTTCACCGACGTAGAGGTAACGTTTTTCTCGGAGAATACGCCTCCTCTCGTTGTTAAGAAGGGGGATATCGTCTTTATACCAAAGGGTATGCGCTACAGCGTTCGTTTGACGAACAAAAACGAGTTTAAAATCGATACCTGCACGATAAACCTTAATATGTTTGACGAAAATCGGGAGGAAATATTCTTCTCGGATAATATAAGCGTTCTCACTAAGAGGGGCGACAATCTGCTCGACGTTCATTTGAAAAATCTTTTTGACGTTTTTTACAGAGTAGAAAAGATGGGTGAAAAGGAAGCGAAAAATATCTCGAGAATAAAAGGAGAGTTTTTCCTCATTTTAGACCTCATCTCCGAATCCGCTTCGCAGCGCAGTGATTTTTATTATCCTATACGCCGCGGCGTTGAGGCGTTTTCAAACGAGTGGAACCTCAATGAAAAAATAGAAAAATACGCAGAGCTTTCGGGAATGAGCGAAACTTATTTTTACAGATGCTTCCGCAAATGGTCGGGCATCAGCCCGGTTGAATACAGAAATAATCTTCGTCTTTCAAATGCGGAAAGCTTACTAAGATGCACCGATATGAAAATCGGCGAGATTTCGGAATCGGTGGGATTTGAGGATCCCTTTTACTTCTGCAAGCTTTTTTCGGAGAAATACGGAGCTTCGCCGAGAAATTACCGAAATAATACAAGAGGCTGACAATCGCACGAATAGAATATTTTTTGAGAAAATATTACTCTTTCTATTGAAATAAAGTTAATTCTATGCTAAAATATTCACGTACTGAATAATAAAAAATTAAAGCGCTCAAAAACAAGCTGCTTTTCCTCAATTTATCCAACTCTAAGGAGAACGAAAATGAGAAAATATCTTTTGCCCGAGAGCGGCAATTTTTACAAGGCAAATCTGCACTGTCACTCAACCTTTTCCGACGGAAAAAAGACTCCCGAGGAGATAAAGAAAATATATCAGGATCTGGGATACTCCATAGTTGCGTATACCGATCACGATATACTCCTGCCTCACGACGAGCTTAACGATGAGAGCTTTCTCGCTCTTCACGGCTTCGAGATGGAGATCAACGAGCCCCGACTTTCCGAGCATCACATAATCAAGACCTGTCATATCTGCTTCGTTGCGCTTGAGCCCGACAACCTCGTTCAGCCTATGTGGCACAGGTCAAAATATCTCTTCGGAAATGCCGTAAACCACAGAGATGAGGTTAAATTTGACGAGAGCCAGCCCGATTTCGAGCGTCAGTATAACGGCGAGCGCATTACCGAGATTATGAACATAGGAAGGGACGCGGGATTCTTCGTTACGTATAATCATCCCACGTGGTCACGTGAGGATTACTCGAATTATATCAACTATTCGGGCATGCACGCCTTCGAAATGTTCAATGGCTCTTGCATCGCATCAGGCTTTGACGATTATAACCCGAGAGTTTACGACGATATTCTCTGCTCGGGTAAGAAAATATTCTGCATCGGCGCAGACGATAACCACAACGTTCACTTCGGAAAAAGAAGAAACGACTCCGGCTGGGCATTCACGGTGCTTAAGGCTGACAGCCTCGACTATCGCACCGTAACAAAGGCTCTCGAGGACGGACATTTCTACGCTTCCGAGGGACCTGAAATTTACGAGCTTTGGTACGAGGATGGAAAGGTTCACGTAAAGTGCTCTGATGCCGACAGAATCAACTGCAACTACAAGCAGCGCAAGGCGGAAACCGTGCTCAGTGAAAATGGCGAGCCCGTTACCGAGGCAACCTTTAACGTTCCCGAGCATTGCGTATACTTCAGAATTACCGTTGTTGACAAAAACGGCAAGCACGCTACGACTAACGGATACTTTGTTGAGGATCTTATAAAAGAATAATGCTTGTTATAAAAAGCATATAAAACAAAAATTCCGGGTCAGGTACGCTTGACTCGGATTTTTTCTGTAATTTTTCATTATTCGCATTTACTCTACGTAACTTTTATAGAGGAATAGGAAGGCTGTTATGAAATTTATTAAAGGTCTTGCTTATCGAATAGTTCTGATTTTAGTTTGTCTTGCAACGATTGGATGTAACCATCCAACGTACGACGATTCCACTGATGATAATTCTGCTACAGGAAACGAGAACGTCAGTTCAAACGATTCCGAATCAAACAATGATAATTCACCCGCTCCGGAAGAGCCTGCCCCACCTATTTGGATGCTTTTTTCACCATTAGAAAAATAAATTACAACCGATGAAAATCTTGAATTGAAGCTTTTTTTCATTCCTCCGGATTATAACGATATTTGTTTACCGAAACCAACACAAATCAAGTGCAAAGTATGGATGCAAGGATATGATAAAAATAATAATCCAATAAAAGAAAAAGTCGCAGTAATAAAAGAATACGATAATTTCACTACGAACTTATATCAAAAAACCCACACATCAACAGGTTGGCTCGTGTCTGCGATTGAAAATATTATTGTTTCGCCGGATTGGTTTTCAGAGGACGAGGGCGCAGTATCTTTTTTCGTAGAAATGAACGTTACTTTTCCAAAAAATTATCTACGAAGACGCGATTTTTCCGGCATATACTTTAGCTATGTAAAGGAAAACGATACTATACATTTATCCAGTCCATACGATTTCAATGACAATATATTGCAATAACAGTTTCATAAACGATAAAAAAATAAGTGACCCTTGATTGCTCTTTTTTCCTGCAATCAAGGGTCACTTATGTTCACTCTTATTATCTAACATCATTTGGTTATCCTCTCTTTCCCGGTCTACCTCTTTGCTTTTCTTAATCAACACAACACGTTTTCATTTTTTTGATTTCTCAAGCGAGAATAAGCTTACGTTTGGATTATGAGCTTGAGGCGAATTCAGAAGGAATTTCAATCTGACTTTTATGACTTGAACAACAAAAACAATATATCATTTTGGAGTACTTCAATCAAATGGAGACCGATTTGAAGAACTTAACTTAATCATCAAAACTTAAAGACTCTTACTCGCCAAGAATCTTTAATTTTAATACCTACTTAAGAAAACTTTTAACATCGTTAACCTAAGCCAATGCCCTTCTTTGATTTCCCGGTATTCCCTGCCCTTATACCTTTAACGCTGATGCGTATGAGGTATTCCTTCGGCTAATACTTTTTCATCGTGTTTTTGACATTAACGGTATTAATTAGAATCGATTATGCGTTACACCGCTATTATTTACATGAAAAACAAATCGTGTTCAAATCGTTTGATCAGATTATACCTTTTCTTTTTGGGAAGCTTTTACCTTTTCATTGGACCGTACCTACGTTTCTTTGATTTTAGATAGGTTCATTTAATTTCTCATTGGACCTTACCTTCAATTTCTTAGCATTTTGAGATCAATTTAGTTTTTCTTTGGACCGTACCTTCCGTTTCTTAGCGTTTCAAGGTTAAATTACTTTTCCTTTGGTCTGTACCTACCATTTCTTAGCGTTTTAATGGTTTAATTACTTTCCCTTTGGACTGTACCTACCGTTTCTTAGCATTTGGACGGTTCATTTAATTTCTCATTGGACCTTACCTTCTTTTTTTGATTTCGGTTTGGTTCATTTAGTTTCCCATTGGAGTTTACCTTCCTTTCTGTGTCTATAGTATATCATACTTAAAATGCTTTTTTCAATTGGCAAATTGTCAAAACTTCACAATATTTTTTTGTTTAATAGGTAGAAAATATAAAACTTTCACAGAAAACTATTTACAAACGGAAAAAAATATGATATACTGTATGTGTTGTGCGGCGAAAGCTCGGGTGTTTTCCTGAGATTTCGCCTATTTTTATTACACCGCCGGCTTACGTATTTCTCTTTTAATGCAGTGCTTTATAGACTGCTACTATTATATCAATATACGTTTTACTATATTCTATTAGTATATAACACTATCTTCTACTAATATTTATCGTATTTATCGTTGATCTGCAATTCTATAAAACAAAGGCTAATATGATACGCGTATCTATAAGACAAAAAAGGTGAAGACGCTGATTTAAACTCAGCATCTCCACCTTTTTATATTCCTACGAGGTCGATGTGACCTCGTAGGATTTCATCCGACCTTGTCGGATTTCATCTCTTCCTGAGATTTATTCCACCGCAGGTGGATTTCACCGCATAAATTCACTTGTTAATTTATGCCCGTGCCCATTTCCCATACTCCGTCGCTTTCCTCGTACCAAGGAGTTTCGGTACCCGGTGAGGTAACAATAATATCCGAGGTCTTAACTTCCACAACCTCAATTTCAGGGTTAACATATTTTTTTATTTTCTTCTGCACTTTGCATTTTGCATTTTGCATTTAATCAAACCTCCAATTCCGCATTTGATTTAAATTCCGAATTCCGAATTCCGAATTCCTAATTTAATCAGTTGATAACTGATTCACGGTAATCGGCTGCGCTCTCTACGTACTTAACGAAGCAGGATACGAGATTTTCATGGCTTTCGCCTGCGGATTTTGCGAGGAAGTCTGAAATATGGTAGCTTCCGCCTTCACCGTAGGTTATAGTTGCCGCAAGCACATATGCGTATACGTCAAGCTCAACGTACGTTCCGTTTGCATCCGTACCCGTTACGGTATCAAGCTTTTTGCCGTTAGCGTAGAACTCTATCGTCGTATCGGTTACATAGAAGCGGATAGCGGGCTTTGCGTCGAGGTTAAGCGTTACCGCAGTTACGGGAGCTACGGTTACCGTCTCACCTGTCAAGGTGGGCTCGCCGTTATACTCGCCGCCGATTGCGAGAATCGTATCTGCAAGAGCGTTTACTCTTGCGATCTCTTCCGCAGAGTTAAACTCTGTGAAGTAGTTGTATGCCGCCTGAACGTATGCAAGAACGTCCTTAACGAGTTTCTTTTCAATCTCTGTTGACTCGGTGTTATTAAGCACCTTTGCTACGTACTTGGGAATAGACATAGTGAAGGTTGCGTTAGCGCTTGTTTCTCCGAGAGTAACGGTGGATACAAGCTTTACGTCCTTTGCAGCCTCAGCAGAGCCGAGAGCTGCTGTGAAGTGATAGTATTCCTTGCCGTCAAGGATTACCTTCTTATCCGCAATAGCGTTAAGGTCTTCGTATGTTTCACCGTTAAATGTAAACTTTTGTGTATAATTCACGGGGATATATACGTTCATAACGAGCTGATCATCGAGAGTGATGCTCATCTTGGGAGCGTAGTCAACGTTTGCGACTTCAACGGGACGGAGTCTATACGTTATGGCATCTTTGGTTTCATTAACCTTTACGAATACAAGTTTTCCATCATTAGCTGAGGTTGAAGGAGCTATATTATCATCGGTCAAAGTAAATGACGTATAGTTACCGTTCTCGCTTTTCGTAAACACTACCGAAGAACCGTTTTCGAGTTCACCGCTTGAATTAACAAGATAAAGCGATAAATCGGACTTTGAGGCAATGATTTCACCACCATCAACAACAACATCCACAATGGCGTTGCTCGCTACAGTTCCGTCTGTTGAAGCAATTTTTCCATCATTTGCGTTCATGAGCGTTTTAATATTCGGAGCATTTGTAAAGTCAAACACACAGTTTTTGAATGATACGTTATACTGTACATCCATATTATAGACCTTTGTTCCGTCTATGAAGCTACCGAGAAATTCGGTTGCCTCATTCGCGGAGGAGTAAGAGAAGTTTACATTTTCACATTCAACGTTAAAGGTCTTGAATTTCCCTTCATCCATATAGGTAGCTCCGTATGCTCCAAAAATCATAAATTGCGTCTTGAGAATTATGTTTCCGTTAAAGATTTTGAAGTTTGCATCATCGTATCCCTTGTAATTCTTTGCAAGAGTAAAGAGAAATGGGTTGCTATCATACGTCTGCGTGATAGTATGACCGTTAAGGTCTACAATTACAGTACCGAGAATCTGACCTACGTTGGAATATCTGTCAGTTGATACAGCGTCACCTCTGAGGTATATTTGAACCGTACCTCCTTTTTCGCTCTCAGGATTACCGTCAAGGAGACCCTTTGCCTCTACAAGCGCTCCCGCCGAACCGCAAAAATCATTGAAAGCGCCTATAAATTCACCATTCATAAAGAGAATTATCGGATAATCCAAGGAATTCAAATATTCGGTCGGAATAATTCCGTATGGAGTAACGTTTGAAGTATCTATATGATCAAAAATGTTGCCCTCTGTTAAATCGTATATGCTGTATCCGGCGGATGACGAGGTCTTTTTATAATAAAACTCTTTTCCGTCGCTGCTCTTCCATGAATCGCCAAAAATGTCCGGAGCTATACCTTCGGGAAGTATCTGCTCAAGATATTTTCCATTACTTCCCTTAATGAACGTAACCTTATCGGCTCTACCGTTAGTATCATTATTCTTTGAAACGAATGATGAGAAGTAGATTTCCCCGTTTGATAATATTTTACCGCCTGCTATTTCAACGTCATATATAACTCTATCGTATCCCGAGGAATTCGTAAGATATATCATTTTGGTATTTTCAACGGATTGCGCATAGTCAAACGTGCAATCAACAAACTTAACATCTACATCAGCGTGAAGATCACCTGACAAGCTTGCATATCCGTTTTCCCACGTATCAAGTATATTGGACTTGCCAACCTTATCTATAAATGTTACGTTATCGAATATAAATGACAAGCTAAAGGATTTTGCGAGCAGTTCACCGTAATTGATACAAGCTATCGGATGCGATTTGTCATATGAAATTATGCTTCCGTTTTTAATGGTAAAGGTGCCTCTTTCATCTATTCCGTTTGAATTTGTCACGGCATCGGCATTTTCATTTACATAAATATCGAACACGTATCCTACCGCAGTTTTATGAAGAGTATTTCCTCCAAGATCAATGGTGATACTTCCCGTCATCGAACCGAGGCCTTTAGAGAGCGTGTTCTGTTCTGCGTCACGGCGCATAAGGATAAAGTAATCGTAGCCCGTACCTGCTTTCTTGGCGGCTTGAGTTGCCTCTCCAAGATCTCCGTATCCGCCAATAAATGATTTATCACTTCTGAATACAACAAACGGATAGGTTATCTCGTTAGAATACCTCGCATCAATGATAAATCCTCCCTCTCCGCATATTTCAACCTCAGCACTCTTAGTCTCAACCTTTTCACCTACAGCAAAGCTAAACTGATTAAGATGTGAAATGAAAATTCTGTCAAGAGCATCAGGATCAGTCTTCTGAGCTTCGGTTGTGTAGTAAGTGGATATATACTCAACGTGAACGGTTTTTCCATCCTCAGTAAAGTACAGGATAGCAACCATACCCGTTTCATTCGCATATCGCAAGTCTATAGACTGAAAATCGACGAGCATCTGCATAACTACGTTTCCGTTAACGCCGACCTCCTGAGATCTGACAATGTTCGCGCTCGGATCGTGTCCTGAAATCACCATTATAACGTTCTCATACTGTGAAGCAAGCTTGGTCCATATTTGGTCACCGTTATTTTCATAAGTGTCACTATCAGGATCCTTGGTTTCCGTTGGAGTTCTTGGGGGAGTAGAGTCATTTATGGTTATCGTTGTCTCATCCTTATACATATATGCGTGCGTGGTTATAATTACCTGACGATCGTGATTGGCTTCAATAACGTCGCCTGCCCAATCAAGCATGGCATTGTTTGGTCCGTATTGGAGACATACAACCATATATTTGTTTTCACCTGCATTAAACCGTATATAATAATTACCAAGACTCGTTCCGCTGTAATATCCAATATCAGCCTCTGTGAAGTTGGGGTTTCCCTCAAAGAACCGGTCAAGATTTTCTACAGTTTCATGATTACCCTGAACTATTGAATAATCAAGTCCTGCCGCATAAAGCTTATTGAGTTCCCTGAGCGCTATTTGCCATTCAATGTCAGTCTGATCAACACCGTCATCTGCCGTTTGATCTTTACCATCCTTATCTGTAATATCACCCAGTCCCATAACAAACTGAATGTTCTTCTTCTCCTTGTTAGCAACAAGCCAATCATATATATACGATATATAACTTGTTCCCTCATAGGCATCGTCGTATATTATCTTTTGAGTATCGCCGACTACAGCCATTGAATACGCATAATCCTTACCAAGCGTAAGGGGCTTCTCGTTTTGGTAAAAGGGGTGGCGAAGATCATAACCGTTTCCCGTACTGTCACGAATCTCGGTTGCTCCATCGGTACCGTCAAGCTCATAGTGAAGCATCAGACTTTTTTCTTCATTATTTACGCCGTTATAATACGAATTTTTGATCTGCTCCTCTGTAAGCACGTCGGAATAAACGGCAACATCCTTTATTCTTCCCTTGAAATATTGGGTGTTGTCTGTTCGTGAGTCACGTCCGAGCGACATCGATCCTGTAAATTCAGGATCAAATTCGTATGAAAGCGCAGTATCAAAGGAATCCTGCTTAACACCGTCAACATAAAGAGTAAATCTTGCTCCTCCGGTTTCAAGCGTTTCATGCGTAATAACCACGTGAGCCCATGCGTTTCTATTCACGTTGTAATTGAATTTGGTTTCCATTAAATCGCCGTTTTCGGTCTCTATGTATATGGATGGTTTACCCGAAGCATATAATTCAAAGTTGACCGTAGTTCTATTAACAGACCTATAGTTACCAAGAATAACTCCGTTTCTGGAGTTTGTTGTTGGCGGATATACCCATGCCTCGTAAGTTCTTGGCATCTTTTCAAATGGCTTTACCATAAAAAGAGCATCCTCAACGTCAAAGGCTCTTCCCCCATCTGTTGCTACATAGCTCGGAGAAGTTGCATTGTTTCTGTTCGCGGATAAATCTCTGAGAAGACCGTTTTCCTCTTTTGTAAGATCGTACGCAAACATAAGGTTTTCATCGGATGAATCCTTTGCATATACAGTTGAATTTGTATAGTCAGATATTTCCTCCGCGGTACGAATATCGCTATACATGGCAATATTCTTTATCGAACCTTTAAAATAAGCGCTCGTATCGGTACGGTAATCGAAGCCTATACGATGCGTGGGATATGCCGTGCTCGCCTTATAGGTAGCCCCCTTCAGCTTACTGTCATTTGTAACAGCTCCGACCTGATTGCCATCTACGTAGAGATAAGCATTTCCGTTTACCGTATCGACGGTTATAACCATTTTTACAAACTTTGGATTTCCATCAGCGTCGGTCATATAGATTCGCATATCTGTTGGAGTGCCATCGTTTTCGGACGTATTGCTACCAAAGTACACAGAACCAAAAGTAGTATGCATAAGTCTTACGCTTCCGTACTTATGAAGCTCTATATTCCACTCGTTTCCATCTCTTCCGCTATTTGCCCAGTTACCTATAAAGTTGAATGCCCTACTACCGTCCGCAAAATCGCTTGGAATATGAAATTCCGCTTCAAAGGTATATGAGCTGAAGGTTGGTATCGCATTAGTCATCTGATAGTACTCAGTGGAAGAAAAGCTTTTTCCATCATCCACGCTTGCGTCGGCAGATATACCCGTTACGGCAATAAAACTCGCGATAATGCACAACACCAAGGCAAGCGATACCAACATCTTTCTGTTTCGTTTTAATTTTTCCATTTTCTTCTCCTATTTTTTAAATTTTTATACCGAGCATTAAGCTTCGCAAGACAAATTTTAATAAAAATCAGACAATACTTGCGATTTTTTACAAAAAAGCGACTTCGGGTATTAAACCGAAATCGCTTTTCTGCTTAAGGCGACCAAAACATCTTAATGCAACGCATACTTTATCTTAGTAGGTATGCCAACGTCCACTGCATTGTCAACTTTCCGGTATCAAAAGTTTCAAGTAAAAATCAAAATGTTAACAGTCGCTCTTCAAAAAAGGTATCAAACTTGCAAGTGAGCCGGGCTTGTAAGTGCACAACTCACAACGCACGAAAAGTTTAAGAAACACATTGATTTTAGTCAATGCTTAAATCCCATACTCCGTCGCTTTCCTCATACCAAGGAGTTTCGGTTCCGGGGGAAGTAACAATAATATCTTTATTTTTCAGTTTGATAAGTTCAATTTCGGGAACTATATACTTTTTCATTTGCGTTACCTCCTAAATTAATCTGTAACAGAAAGCTTATAAGCTTCCGCGGACTCGGAATACTTCCATAGTCTTTCGAGAAGTGTCTTTACATTAGCATCGGATACATCATAGTAGCTCTTAAGATTATACGATCCGGAGATATCCGTTCCGTTAACAGTATATTCTATCTCATTTCTTACAGCGTAAGCATACGTTCTTACAGTGATAGTATTACCTTCAACAATCTTTTCAAGCTTTGCTCCGCCCATGGTAAATACAAAATCATTCGCATCATATCCGTCGCTTACCGAGAATATAAATGAAAGCTTATCACCGACAGAGATTGTAACGTCTGAAAGCTCCGCGCCTGTATGCTTTACACCTGTTTCGGACATTATGGGAGCATTAGCAGCATCGTAATCAGCTCCTATAACACTCTCAATCGCAGCCTTCGCGTTTGCGAGATCCTCGTTTGAAACTATGCTATCGCTTACTCCGTTAAAGTAAACATACGCGGCCTTTGTATATGAAAGAACATCTTCCATAAGAGTCTTAGTAACGCTATCATATTCCGGAGAATCAATCACGCTCTTAGCGTAATTAAGCACGTTGAGCGTCCACTTTCCGTTATAGTCATCGGCGTACGTAAGTGTTGCTGCAAGTACTATGCTATCAGCAGCTTCCGCAGGAGCTACGTTAGTACAAAGCATATAATAGGTCACACCGTCTACAACGGTGGTTTTTAGTGCCTTCATATCTTCCTTTGTATAAGAAATTCCGTTCAACGTGAAGGCTGTAAGCTCCTCGAACGCAGGAATGTATACATTATATACAAAGTCGGAATAAAGAGTCACACTTGTCTTAACCTTGAAGTTTGCAAGTTCTTTGGGCTGAAGCGCAAATATGGTTTTTCCGTCTGTTACAGATGCCTTAACAAAGGTATAAACGTCCTTGCCGATTATAATATTCGCGGGAGCGTTAGTACCGTCAATCAAGGTTACAACAGGATACTTGCCGTCAAGCTTGGCGAAAGTAAGACTCTCCTTACCGGAATCCGACGTAGTGCTGAATTCAGTCCATTTGAGATTTGCGGAATTATTTGCGTTAATGGTTCCGCCTTCTATTACATACTGAGGAAGTATCTGAGTTTTTCCACTGTTTCCTGTAGATCTTCCAAATCTTATTGCTTTGCTCGTTGTGATGTTAAAATCACAATTTGTAAACTTAACATTTGCATTTGCTGTCGCATCAAGACTCGAATAAGCAATACCAAGTCCCGCATCTTCCGTTGCGTCTTCACCGGCGTTTATTACAACGTCCGTAAATAACACGTTAAAGGTCTGAGGGTTGGTAATATCATTTCTGATGCCATTCTCGCCGATGGCATAATAGGCTTCGGGAGTTCTTGAACTTCCGCTTACGGCCGCAAATCCTACGAGCGGATCCGCGCCTAACTCGAACTCTCCGTTTTTAACGGTTATATTAGTTATATAGCCGTTGGCGTAAGGCTCTAACTTAAGGAAGGCATCGGTGTTCTTGATTCCGCCACTGCCCATAGTCACGGTGTATCCGTTAAGGTCTATAACAACACTTCCGTTGAGTTTTCCAAATCTTGTATATCCGGCGCCATTATTGAACTCTTCCATCGAGTAATTGCGGCGAAGATAAATATAAAAATCTCCGTCAGCCTCGGCTGCCAATGCATCGGCAATAGTAGTTGTGAAGTTTCCTCCGCCGCCAACGAAGGTGCCGTCGCCCTTGAATACTACCCAAGGATAAGAAAGAAGAGACTCTCTCTTATCCTTGG
>SVUD01000093.1 GCA_015063445.1 Oscillospiraceae bacterium | reverse complement strand
TATACGACCGATGGCGGTCACTTAACATCCGCAGGATACGAGGTGCTTACAAATACGATAACTCCCGTACTCGAACAACTATTAGGTAGATAACTGCGCTTAACAGCATTACAAATTCCAATTTATCAAATTAAAATAGGTGCAAAGCCTATTATAGATATACAATTCCTTTTCGAATTGATGCATACCGTTTTCGGTATCTTACGTTATTTGTCGAGTTTGCCCGACGAATAGCAAATATACTCGGCTTTTACCGTGATTTATAAAAAGAGCCTGTCTTCCGAAGTTTTTTCACGCATCGGTTGACGGGCTCTTTTTTTATTTATAAACTGTTGAGGATAAATTGATTATTTTATAAACGCCGAGGTAAACGCACGGCAAAAGCAAAATAACCTTATAGGAGTTAAACTATACAAGATTATAGAATTTAACATACATTGATGCAAAACTACACAAGCTCGAAGGTCTTAGTTAAGAGCAGGTGGTCGGCGTAGCCGCAAGAAAGCTCAAATTTGCCGGGCTCTGAGATGAAGTTGCAATTGAAGTCGTAGAATCTAAGCTGAGGCTCGGTAACCTTGAATTCGAGCGTTTTGCGCTCGCCTGCGCCGAGCTCGACCTTTTCGAAGGCAATGAGCGACTGAATGGGGCGCACAGACGATGCGTGAACGTCACGCATATAGAGCTGAACGGTTTCCTTGCCCGCACGGTCACTATCGTTGCGAAGGGTGATTTTTACGGTGATTTCGGAATCGGCTGTCATTTTATCGGTGTCAAGCTCGAGAGCTTCGTATACGAAGCTCGAATACGAAAGTCCGTGGCCGAAGGGATAAAGAGGCAGATTTCCGCAGCCGATGTAGTTTGAGGTGTACATCTCGTGCTCAAGCTCGGCACGTGCCTTAGGACGACCTGTAGATGGGTGATTATAGTATATGGGACACTGTCCTACCGCCTTTGGAAAGCTCATTGTTACCTTGCCCGAGGGGTTTGCGTCACCGAAGAGAAGCTTTGCGGCAGCGTTTCCGCCCTCTGTTCCGGGGAACCACATATTAAGTATTGCGGGAGCTTTCTCCGAAAGCGAGGTAAGAACGAGAGGTCTGCCCGTGAAGAGAAGCACAGCGGCATTTTCGTTCACCGCGAGAACCTCTTTCGCAAGGTCCTCCTGAACACCGGGAAGTCCGAGGTCCGCGCGGCTGTTTCCCTCACCGCTGTAATTCTGCGGCTCGCCGACGCAAAGCACTACCGCATCCGCGTTCTTTGCCGCCTCAACAGCCTCGGCGAAGCCGTCACGGCTAAGCTCGTTCCACTTATTCGAGCAACCGTTCGCAACGGTAATTTTAACACCGGGAAGGAGATTTTCTATTCCCTCCTTAACGGTTACGCAATCCTCGTCCTTTCCGTTGCACGACCAGAAGCCTTTGATAGCGTTATTGTCTGCGAACGGACCGATAAGAGCTATGCTCTTTATATTCTTTGAGAGAGGAAGAACTCCGTTATTCTTAAGGAGAACGGCGCACTCCTCGGCGGCGCGTCTTGCGATAGCTCTATGCTCGGGGCAAAGGCAGAGCGCATTTTCTCTTTCCGCCGAGCCTCCGTGATAGGGATCCTCGAAGAGTCCGAGATCACGCTTAAGCTCTAACACTCTTAAAACCGCGGCATCAAGCATTTCCATGCTTACTGCACCCTCGTTAACGAGGTCGCAAAGCGACGAGGTATAGCATTTTGACACCATATCAATATCGCATCCGTTTTCAAACGCAATTTTCGCCGCTTCCTTCGGGTTCTCGACAATTCCGTGTCTGCAAAGCTCGCCTACGGCATTGTAATCGCTGATAATCACACCCTTAAAGCCCCACTCATCCTTAAGCACATCACGAAGAAGCCACTTGTTCGCTATTGAGGGGACACCGTTAAGAGAGTTGAACGAAGGCATAAGCATACGAACGCCGGCGTCTACACACGCTTTATATGCGGGAAGATAGCATTCACGCAAGAGACGCTCGGAAATTTCAACGGTATTATAGTCTCTTCCCGCCTCTGCTCCGCCGTATGCGGCAAAATGCTTAACGCAAGCGGCAAGGTTATCGGGATTTGAAATGTCATCTCCCTGGAATGCCTCTACCTGAGCCGCGCCCATTACCGAGTTGAGAAGAGGGTCCTCGCCGCAGGTTTCCATAACACGTCCCCAGCGCGCGTCACGAACGAAGTCTACCATAGGGGTAAAAGTGACCTGAATACCGCCCGCAGATGCCTCCTTTGACGCCATTTTAGTACATTCCTTAACAAGCTCGGGATCAAACGATGCGCCCAAAGCGAGAGGTATCGGGTATATGGTTTTATAGCCGTGTATAACGTCCATCATAAACATAAGCGGAATAGAGAGTCTATCCTCTGCCATATGCTTATCCTGTATTGTTTTGACCTCATCAAAGCTATGGAAGGTAAGAGAACTTCCTACTTTTTTGAGTATGGAATCACTAATACAAAGATTTTCCTTAGGTCCGGTTATATCAACGTCTGAACCACCCAAAAACATAGCGTTTACTTGAATAAGCTGACCCACCTTTTCTTCTACCGTCATTTTGGAAAGAAGCGCATTTACGTCAAATTTTGATTTGCTCATTTTTTCTCCTTTAACTGTTTCTTCAATATGTATTTTATTTCGGGATATTTACGTGTCGACTCCCGACGTTTTTGTTTTATAGGTCATCAATCAAAGCAGCAGCCTGCCAATGAATAGCCGTCGGATATCAAATTCATCAGAGTGTCATATTTTTCCATTCTGTTGGATTCCTTCATGCTTTTAGCATACTTGCAGTCCTGCATATGTATTTTTCCGTTACTCTTGTTAATAACGAAAAGATTTTTTTCCGCATACGAGAAATTACCGCCCGTACCCTCGAGATACGAATCGCCGGTAGCGTAATCAATCACTATACCCGGCTGAGCGTTAAAGAAA
>SVUD01000032.1 GCA_015063445.1 Oscillospiraceae bacterium | reverse complement strand
CTATAGCAACGAATGACTGCTCTCCTCCTGAAAGAAGCGACATGCTCTTGATGATTTTACCGGGAGGCGCCGCCTTGATCTCAATTCCAGAGGTAAGAACGTCCTCGGGATCAACGAGGTTAAGCTCTGCGCTTCCGCCGCCGAACAGCTCCTTGAACGTAATTCCAAAGTTCTTGTTGATGGCTTCAAAAGCGGTTACGAAGCTCGTACGCATTTCATCCTCGAGTCTTGCGATAATTCCAACAAGCTCATCATAGGAATTTGTAAGGTCTACAAACTGAGTATTAAGCGCATCGTAACGCATCTTAACCTCTGCGTATTCTTCTATCGCCTGAGGATTGTAGTTACCAAGGGCACGAAGCTTTGCACGGCTCGATGACTGAATATGCGCAATCTCGTCTCTGTTCTCCGCCGTTACGGGAGGATATGAAAGAGCAACCGCATCCTCATATGATATCTCGTAATCGTCCCAAAGCTGAGCGCCGAGCTTTTCTTGACGCTCTCTCAATCTCGTTACGTTGTTCTCGTCGTTTAAAACCGCCTGATAGCAAACGTCACGGCTGGACGAGCGTTCCTTGAGCTTGACTCTTATATCCGCAAGAGTTCTGTCAAATTCGTCATTTCCTGCCTCGAGAGCGCGGCGCTCATCGTTAAGTCTCATTATCTCTTCTTCAAGAGCTTTTGATTCGGTTTCGTTCTGCTCACGGGTTTCATCAAGAGAATCACGCTTTGTTTCAATATCAACGATTCTTCTCTTCTGTATCTCACGCTCTTCATTGAGATCTGCAAGACGCTCGTCTATAGAAGCGATCATCTCCTCAAGACTTTCGATATCCTTACGAGCCTCGGTAGCCTTTACGAATATATCGTTTGCCTTCTGTCCGTACTCGTCGTACTTTTCATCAAGAACGCCCATTTCTTCGGAGCGCTTTGCTCTGAATTCCTTAAGTGCCTCTATTCTCTCAACGTTGGCACTATGCTCAGACGTCAAGCGTATGATTTCCTCCTCGGCCTTAGACTGTTGACCGATTAGGTTATTATAATCATATCTTAATTTTTCTACAATATTTCTGTTCGCGTTGTATTTAGCATTTGCGTTATCAAGAGCCGCAAACTGAGTTCTCGAAAGCGTGAGAAGGATTTCCTTTTCCTGCTCAGCCTGCTTGCCGTTTTCATATGCTTCCTTGTATTCGGTTGCTATTTCAACAAGGGCGTCCTCGTATTCCTTTATCTTGCTTCCGAGAGATTCTCCCTTTTCCTTAAGAGCGGCAATCTCGGTGAGTCTCGAAAGAATACCGCTGTCCTTCTTTGCGCTACCTCCCGTGAAAGCACCGCCGGCATTTATAACCTGTCCGTCAAGAGTAACGAGCTTAACCTTGTAATTAAGCTTTTTAGCCGCAACGGAGGCATTGTCTATGTTATCAAATACTACCGTTCTCAAAAGCAAGAACTCTATAACGGTTCTGTATTTGTTTTCGGTCGAAACGAGCGTATCCGCTCTTCCGATGTAGCCATCGAAGGTCTTTGCCTTGCGTATTTCATCGGTTTCGCTTGCAGGGCGCATAGCAGTTATAGGATAGAAGGTAGCGCGTCCCGCGTTTGCGTTTTTAAGAGCATAGATAGCTGCCTTTGCGGTTGCTTCGTCATCTACAACGATATTCTGCAAGCTTCCGCCAAGCGCAGTTTCTATAGCGGTGATATATGTCTTATCGACGTTTATCAAGGATGACAGAGGTCCGTGTATCTTTCCGGGAGATTTAAGATTACCGCTGTTATACTCTCGCATAACGAACTTGATGCTATCGCTGTATCCCTCAAAATGCTCGACCATTCGCTGAAGAACTGTTGCTCTTTGGATAAGCTCGTCACGCTGAAGCTTAACCGCATTAAGAGAATCTGTAATCTCTGCCTTTTCCTCTGTAAGTTGCTCAACTCTCTCGGATGAAAACGTGATGATCTCATCCTTCTCTGCTATCTGAGACTTGAATCCGGATGCATTTTCCTCGCATCTGTCAGCCTCTTCTTTAAGGGCTATACCCTCTTGCTCATATTTTTCAATTTCAGCCTCGAGGTCCTGGGATTTAGTTCCGTCGGTCACCTTAGAGGACTTGAGAACGTCAATTCTAACCTTAAGATCGGTAGCCGAGTTTTCCTCTACTGTAAGCTCGTCGAGCGCTTCCTCAAGCTCTCGCTTGATAACTTGCACCTTAAGAGCGACCTCTTGTTGCAAAGAAAGAAATTCGAGTCTCTGATCCATAAGCTTTTTATGCTCTGCCGCCTGCTCGACTCTTCTGTCATCATATGTTTTTCTCGTCTGATTAACGTTGAATTCGCTCTTCGCTATCTCTTCTATTCTCTCGTTACACTGAGCTATAAGCTCTGCGGAATGAGCAAACTGTGACTCTGCTACGCGGAGCGCGTTGTCAAGCTTATGTAAATTTTCGGTGGTTTCCCTTATTTTATCAAATACACGTCCCGAGCTCGCCTTGTTCTCCTGGAGCTTATTGAATATGTCGTCGTTCTGCGCATTGAGGTCGTTAATTATCTGTTCAACTATCTCAAGCTCATGCTTTGAAAGCTTAAGCGCGTTTTCCGCCTCCGATATATCCTCTCTTATCTGCTTGGTATCATATAACCAAAGAGAAACGTCAGCTCTCTTCTTTTCTTCGTATATAGCTAAGCCCTTACGTGCTTTTTCGGCTTCCTTTTCAAGAGGTCCTACTCGGTTTTCAAGCTCGGTAAGAATATCCTTAACACGATCAAGGTTGTCCTGAGTATTCTTAAGCTTTCTCTCGGATTCCTCTTTTCTGTGACGGTATTTTGATATACCCGCAGCTTCCTCGAAGATGTTACGTCTTTCATCGCTCTTCTTGGAAACTATTTCGGCAACCTTACCCTGACCGATTATGGAGTAACCCTCACGACCTACACCGGTATTCATAAAGAGCTCGTAAATATCTCTGAGTCGCTTAGGCTCACGGTTTATAAGATATTCACTGTCTCCGGTTCTGTAATAACGTCTGGTTACTACTACCTCGTCAAATTCCGAGTCAAGACGGTGCTCGGGATCGGAGTTATCGAAAGTAACCGATACCTCCGCAAATCCCATAGGACGTCTTTCATCAGTACCTCCGAAAATAACGTCCTCCATCTTAGTACCACGGATATTACGGCTCGAAAGCTCACCGAGAACCCAACGCATAGCATCGGAAATATTAGATTTTCCGCTTCCGTTCGGTCCGACGATAACGGTAGCGCCTCGTTCGAAGGTCAAAACCGTTCTGTTCGGGAACGACTTAAAGCCGTGCAATTCAAGTGATTTTAAATACATTTTATTTCCTCTCTTCTATCCTCAGAAATACGTCATATTCCGAAACATCATCACTTTCAATGACCTTAACGACGGAAAAGCCGTACTCCTTAAGAAGCCGAATTTTATTCTTTCTATGCTGTCCGACAACCTTTGATACATGTCCTGTCGGAACGTGTATGAAAAGCTCGTGTTTGTTTTCAAAATTCAAATTTAAAGCCTTTAGCTTATCATCAATAAGTCCGGCATAATAATGGCTTATCACCATTTCACCTATAGCAGCCTCGTTAGGCCCGGCAACATAAGTACCGTCGCTATGCAGATTATCCGAATCACAAAGTCCTATCCTGAGAACCTTGACTCCGTTTTCAACGAAAACCTTGAAGGCTGCGGCAGAGCGAGTTACAGCTTCATCAACTGTAAGCGGAGTATATTCTCCTCTTTGCATACTGTTACAAAGCTCTGTGTCGCGAAAAACTATAGTGGGATAAATACGAGCCTCCGAAGCCCCAACCTCCGCAATAAATCTTGCCGTTTTAATTTCATCCTCAAGAGTTGAGTCGGGTAAACCTATCATCATCTGACCTCCCAGCTTAATACCGGAGGATATTATTTTTTTGCACGCATTTATCTCATCATCAAAACTATGTCCTCGGCTGCAGGTTGATAAAACCTTGTCGGATATACTTTGTAAACCAAGCTCGACGGTATCAACTCCATGTCTCTTTAAAATGTCAATTATTTCATCGTTTATATAGTCGGGACGGGTTGAACATCTGATAGAGTTGATTCTGCCTCGTTTTAAATAGCTATTTGCGATGAAAAGCAGATTTTCCATCAAATCACGGTCTATTCCCGTAAACGAGCCTCCGAAAAAGGCAATTTCAACGTCATCGGTTTCGGAAGCCGTGGACAAAGCCTCTTCTATAATAGGTATGACACTCTCGGGAACAAATTCCTTGACACCCGAAATTGTTTTCTGATTACAGAAGGTGCAGTTGTTGGGGCAACCGAGATGAGGAATAAAAATCGGAATATTTATATGTCTTTTTTTCATAGCGGTTAAAACTTAAAGCCGAACAGCATAAGCGCATGCTTTGCCGCCTGCATCTCCGAATCTTTTTTGCTAAACGCAACACCTTTACCTACTATGTTGTTATTAACCTTTGCGACGGAAGTAAATTCCTTCTTATGCTCGGGGCCGTTTTCCTCGACAACCTCATATTCAAGAGTTGCCGATCCGTCCTTTTCTATAAACTGCTGAAGCATGGTCTTATAATCGTAATCCGCGCCCGTATCCGATTTTGATATCTGCTCGCCAAGAAGCGAAGCTATTACTTTTTTATAGTTATCGTTTCCTTTCTCACGACTGTCTATAAACATTGCTCCAAGCACTGCTTCAAGAGTATCCGCGAGTACCTTTGGTCTGGTTCTGCAATCGTTTTCTTCACCGCGGCCGAGATGTATATAATCTCCGAGACTTATTGAAGCGGCTATTTTAGCAAGTGTCTTTTCGCATACCAACATTTGTCTCATTCTGGTAAGCCTTCCCTCGCTGTAAGATTTAAAGTTATCGTATAGATATTCCGAAACCGATATCTGAAGCACCGCATCACCCAAAAATTCAAGTCTTTCGTTTGAAGGCAGCGTAAGACCTCTGCTCTTATATTCGTTTGAATAAGAGGAATGTGTTAAAGCATTTTCGAGATATGATGAGTCCGAAAAAACGTATCCGAGCTTTTTCTCCAACTCACTAAAGCTTTTTCCTATTGCCATTTCATTCCTCCTTTTTTGATTAATTAGGGCTGCGAATAAAGCTTTTCAGCATCCGCAAGAAGCTTCTTGTCATCATAATCAAGAGCGTAGCTCGCAATATCGTCGTTTATTCCGGTATTAACAAAGAAGATAGCCTGACGTATAGCGTTTTTAACAGCCTTTGCGTTAGAAGAGCCATGCGCCTTGATTACGGGTCTTGAAATACCGAGAATAGGCGCGCCGCCGTGTTCGGAAGCGTCAAACTGGGTTTTTAATTCCTTTATCTTTGTCTTCATAGTAAGAGTCGAAGCCATAGTGACAAAATTAGTACGAAGAACGTCTTTAAGCGTTCCCATAAGGAATTTACCCATTCCCTCTATTGACTTAAGGAATATGTTACCGGTAAATCCGTCGCATACGAGAACGTCGCAAATTCCGAACGGAACCTCCTTGGACTCAACGTTTCCAACGAAGTTAAGTCCGCTTTCAGAAAGCATCTGATAAGACTCTATCTGAAGAGCGTTACCCTTGTTATATTCGGTACCGTTATTAAGCTGACCTACCTTAGGTCTGTCAACGTTATATATCTTTTCCATATACTTTGCGCCCATAAAAGCGAACTGAAGTATATTGTCAGACGTGACGTTGAGGTTTGCGCCCGAGTCCATAAGCAAAACGGGCTTTGAAAGAGGTAAAATAGATGCTATTGCGGCTCTGTTTATACCCATTATTCTTTTAACTATAAGAGTTGCGCCTGTGATAAGCGCTCCCGTGTTACCCGCGGATACAAACGCATCGCCTTCTCCTGCCGCAAGCATTTTAAGACCGATACTCATAGATGACTCACGCTTCTCACGCACTACCGCTAAAGCTCTGTCCTCCATATTAATCACATCGGGAGCGTGACGAATGGTAATATTTCCGAGCTGAAGCTCTTCCTGTACTACCGTATCGGAAATGATATTTTCATCACCGATAATAACTATTTCATGTTCTTTATACTCGAGTGAAGCATCAATAGCGCCCTTTATAAGTTCAAGAGGAGCATTATCTCCGCTCATTACGTCAACTAAAACCTTCATATATCTTTAAAATTCAGAAAATTCGCTTCTATTATTTCAAGAGATCGCGCGGCGTACGCCTCATTTCTGAATTTCTTGCCTCCTTTAATTTTTTTATCGAAGGGAGCTATAATACCAAAATTAGCGTTCATAGGCTGGAAATGCGAGGACACACCGCCTTCTGACACGTAATTTGCAAGCGCTCCGATCTCGGTTTCTCTTGGAAAGATCAATTCTTCTTTTCCAACCGCAAGTCTCGCCGCGTTAATTCCGGCTACGAAGCCCGAGGAAGCCGATTCAACATACCCCTCAACTCCCGTCATCTGACCTGCGAAAAACAAATTAGGATATTTCTTCATAGCATAGGTTGGCTTCAATTTACCGGGTGAATTAATATAGGTGTTTCTATGCATAACTCCATATCTAAAGAATTCCGCGTTTTCAAGTCCCGGTATCATTCTAAATACTCTTTTTTGCTCTCCAAAGGTAAGATGCGTCTGGAAGCCAACGATATTGTACATAGTTCCCTCGCAGTTTTCACGGCGAAGCTGAACCGTAGCAAACGCATCCTCTCCCGTAGACGGCAATGGCAGTCCAACGGGCTTCATAGGTCCAAATCTCAGCGTATCGTATCCTCTCGATGCCATGACCTCTACAGGCATACATCCCTCGAAGACCGTAAGATCCTCCTGAAGCTCCTTATCAAATGCTTTAAGAGGCGCTACCTCAGCGCTGATAAGCGCCTTATAGAAGGCATCGTACTCATCCGCTGTCATCGGACAGTTTAAATAATCCTCAGGATCTCCCTTACCATATCTCGAAGCGAAGAACGCCTTTGACATATCCACTGTTGAAAAATCCACTATAGGCGCTGCCGCATCGAAGAAGTGAAGCTCGCCGCCTCCTGTAATATGGCTTATCGTCTCTGCCAACGCTTCCGAGGTAAGAGGTCCTGTCGCCACTACTGTAATAGCATCTGTATCAAGCTCGGTAACCTCTTTTTCGTGAACGTTTATGAGAGGATTATTCTTTATTTTATCTGTTATATATTTACTAAAATCCTCACGATTTACCGCAAGCGCGCTTCCTGCGGGAACCTCGGTAGCATAAGCCGCCTCAAGTATAAGGGATCCCATTCTGCGAAGCTCCTCTTTGAGCAAACCAACAGCGTTATTAAGCTGATTTGAACGCAAGGAATTAGAGCAAACAAGCTCTGCATAATTATTGCTATGGTGCGCAGGAGAATGCTTCTCGGGCTTCATCTCAAAAAGATCAACCTCTACCCCAAGCTTAGCAATCTGCCATGCAGCCTCTGCTCCGGCAAGACCTGCGCCTATAACTGTTACTTTTTTATTGCACATCAATTTTCATCCATCATTTCTTCATCGCGTTTGTAATCGCATTTTGGATTTTTACATACGATTGCGCGTTTTGTCTTTCTGTAATAAAGATTTTCATTACATTCGGGACATTTTTCGGAAAGGGGCTTATCCCATGTAGAAAAATCGCATTCGGGATATTTCTCGCAGCTGTAGAATAACACCTTTTCCTTTGCGTGCTTGCCTATAATCTTACTTCCGCACTTAGGACAAGAAACGCCGATATCAACTACCTTTTGTTTAGTGAATTTGCACTTAGGATAGTTTCTGCAAGCATAGAACGTACCGTATCTTCCGTTTCTTACGACCATATCACCACCGCATACCTCACATTTGAAGTCTGCAAGCTCTATCTTGCGCTCCTTAGGCTGCTGCGGAACTCCGTTTTTGTCAACAGCAATTGTGCTTCTGCAGGATGGATAATCGGGACATGCCAAGAACTTACCGAATCTACCTGTTTTATATATCATCTTTTTTCCGCATTTAGGACAGTCAAATTCGCTTTCCTCAGCGGGCAATTTCTGTTTATGCTTATCCGTCTTCGATTCCGTAGCCTTTTTAAGCTCTGTATCGAAATTTTTGTAGAAACCGCCGATAAGTTCTTCTATCGTGGTTTCATTGTTTGCGATTGCGTCAAGATTTGATTCCATTCCCGCGGTAAATTCATAGTCTACAATTTCGGGGAAATATTCCTTCATAAAATCAGTGGTAATTTCACCAAGCTTCGTTCCGATGAGAAGTTTCCCCTCACGTCTTACGTAATCTCTGGAAATAATTATAGAGATTATCGGAGCATAGGTAGAAGGTCTGCCTATTCCGTTTTCCTCAAGGAACTTAATCAGCGATGCCTCTGTATAACGGGCAGGAGGCTCGGTGTAATGCTGCTTCTTTTCTATTAAAACAGGAGAAAGCACATCGCCTTCCTTTACATCGGGAAGCTTTGACATATTTCTTATTTCGTCATCGGGAGCCTCATCGTCACTGTTATCGTAAAGAGCCATAAAGCCCACGGATTTAAGTACTTGACCGCCGGTTTTAAAGATTTCGCCGGAGTTCTCTATGTCTATAGCCACGGTATCAAGAACGGCGCTTTCCATCTGGCTGGCGATAAAACGCTCCCAAATAAGCTTATAAAGCTTGTACTGATCTGTAGAAAGCATTTTTTTAATATTTTTTGGAGTGAGCAAAACACTTGAAGGTCTTATAGCTTCGTGAGCATCCTGAGCATTGTTTTTACTTCTGTATACGCGCTCATGCTCCGGAAGATATTCTTCGCCGAGATTGCTCTTTATATAATCTCTTGCCTCATCCATCGCGCTCTTTGAAATTCTTATGGAATCCGTACGCATATAGGTGATAAGACCTTGAACTCCGCCAAATTCATAACCTAAATTCAAACCGTCGTAAAGCTCCTGTGCAACCTTCATAGTCTTATGAGACTGGAAGCCAAGCTTTTTAGATGCCTCCTGTTGCAGTGTTGAGGTTGTAAAGGGAGGAGCGGGCATTTTATGCTTTTCCGCATGCTTTACAGAGATAACCTTGAATTCTCCGCTATTAATTTTGCTTTCAATACCAGATGCCTGTTTTTCATTTTCGGGCTTTATTTTTCCCTGAGCATTTCCAAAATAACGCGCGGAAATAGTATCCGAAGAGGAAAGTGTGAGCTCTGCGTCTATCGTCCAATATTCCTTAGGAACAAATTCCGATATTTCCTTTTCTCTTTCCGCTATAATTCTCACGGCAACCGATTGAACACGTCCGCCTGAAAGTCCGCTTCCAACGTTCTTCCAGAGAACCTCGCTGAGATTAAATCCAACAAGCCTGTCAAGAATTCGTCTTGCCTGCTGAGAATTTACCAGATCCATATTTATGCGTCTCGGAGCTTTAATAGCCTCCTTAACGACTTTTTTCGTAATTTCATTAAACGTTACTCTGCAAGCCTTGCTTTCGGGAATTCCAAGCTCGGTAGCAATGTGCCATGCAATAGCCTCTCCCTCACGGTCAGGGTCTGTTGCTATAAATATTTTGTTCGCAGCCTTTGCTTCCTTTTTAAGTTCCTTTATTACATCTCCCTTGCCTCTTATATTGATGTAATGAGGCTTAAAATTATTTTCAACGTCAATCCCGAGACTGCTTTTAGGCAGGTCCCTTATATGTCCCTTAGAAGCAATTACTCTGTAGTTCGTGCCAAGGTAACCCTTGACTGTATTTGCCTTCGCAGGCGATTCCAAAATAACTAAATTCGCCATATATTAAGCGGCTCAACCGCTCCTTTCAATTCAAATTACGCTTTACCATTTCACCCGGAAGCATCGTAATAAAGTTCCCCATTTCAAGCTTAAAGAGCGCCTTCATAACGAGATTCATGGGAGTTTCGCTATCAGCGAGTGAATCGAGTGAGCACGTGCTGTTAACCGGTATCTTTTTATATACGGTTAGCGTATTTTTATCAAAATTCATATCCTCGATAGCCACCGCGGGTCGCGAAGATATCCGAGGCTCTTCTTCTTTTTTTACGTTCGCGCTTTCTGAAATGCTTTTTGCTCTTTTCTTTGAGGGATAAGTGGAAAAAATATCGTCACTCGGCGTAACGCAAGCTATCTCAAGCTCTCTTAATATGTCCGTCATATTGACGTCAAGCTTTTCCTTCAGCTTAAATGGATTTATCTTGCCCGGATACACAAACTCAAGGTCTGCTACTATGTCGTCAGGCGACGTGATAAGCTTTGCGCCGTTCTTAATAAGAAGATTGCTGACCTCGCTCGTTTTATTATCTACGTTTCCGGGTAAGGCATAGATAGTTTTTCCATATTTTTTAGCGTATCGCGCGGTTATTATTGCGCCGCTTCGTTCTCTTCCCTCTATTACTACCGAAACAGCGGAAATCCCGGCAATAAGTCTGTTTCTCACGGGAAAATTATCTCCATCAGGCTTTGTACCCGGAGCATATTCGGTCATAACGCATCCGTTTTTAACGATTTCTCTTGCCAATCTCTTGTGCGTTTCGGGGTAACAAACGTCTATACCGCTTCCAAGAAATGCTACGTTAATTCCGCCGGCTGAAAGTGAGCCTGCATGAGAAACACCGTCGATTCCAATAGCAAGACCGGAAACTATAACAGCTCCGGCCACAGCAAGATCGTGACCAATTATAAACGCGTTTCGTCTTCCGTAATCCGAAAGTCTTCTTGTCCCTACGACTGATATAAGACACTCCGAATTAAAATTCGGAAGTACGCCTCTGTAATAAAGCAAAACGGGAGGCGTTTTTATATCCCGTAAAAGACGCGGAAATCTTTCGTCATCGTAAGTCAGGATACCAACGCCCTTAGTATCGCAAAAATCGAAAATTTTTTCGGCTTTCGTAAGGTCTTTGTTACAAAGCCTCTCCAAGTCGCGCGACTTAGAGCCTATGCAAGATATAAAATCATCTTCTACAGCGTTATAAATAGCTTCGGGCGTTTTGAATTTTTCTATGAGCTTACGAAATGTTTCACTTCCCGGTGTTACCGACAAGGAAAGCCACAGCCAAGAAACAAGATCTTTCATACTTTAAATCCTATATCAAAATGTTTTACTTTGCTCCCACATAAAGATTGCCGCCGCAACCGAAGCGTTAAGCGATTCGGTTTTCGAGGAAATGGGAATGTATACGCTTCCGTCTGAGATCTCGGAAATATCCTTTGGAACACCGTGTCCCTCATTTCCTATGATGACCGCATCCCATTTTGAAAGCTTTATTTCGGGAAGAGCTTTTGCGTTCTCGGAAAGCTCAGCGGCATACACTTTTCTGCCATTTGACTGCATAGCTTGAATGTACGCCTTAAGATCGGCTACTCTCGTAACCTTAACTCTGAATAAGCTCCCCATAGCGCCTCTCACAGTTTTCGGATTATAAACGTCTGCGCAGTCGGATGAAAGAATAATATTCTCAACGCCGAATGCCACCGCGCTTCTAATCGCTGATCCGAGATTACCCGGATCACGTAAAGAGCATAAAACTATCGAGCTTCCGCAAGCATTTTGTGAAAACTCTTCCTTATATATTATATCCATTTGACGGAAAAAGTCAAGATGTTTTATTACACTTATTACACCTTGAGGCGCATTTTCGGTAGAAATTTTTTCAAAAACACCGTCTTCAAGCACCTGAACGTCAAACTCGGTATTAATTTCAGCATTTGAATACGCCATAAGCTTTGGCATAATTTTATCGACTTTTGACTTCGATACAAAAATTTTAACAATTGGAAGAGCTGCCTCAATCGCTTCGTATGTCAGCTTTTCGCCCTCGGCTATAAAGCATTTCTCTCTGTCTCTTCCCTTTTTTTCAGCAAGCGATGCCGCCCATTTGACCACTTGATTATTGCGGCTGCTTATCACGTCTTTTACAAAATTCACGCCTACCTCCATTAACAATAATTCCCGGTCGCAAAAATATGACGCAACCGGGAATTTATAAAATTAAAGAGCTGCTTTAGCCTTTTCACAAATTGCAGCGAATGCTTCCTTATCGGAAACCGCAAGCTCCGCAAGCATCTTACGGTTGAGATCGATGCCTGCAACCTTAAGACCGTGCATAAGTGTAGAATAATTCATACCGCAAACCTTAGCCTGCGCGGAAATTCTGGTGATCCAAAGAGAACGGAAATCTCTCTTCTTCATCTTACGGCCTGCAAAAGCGTAGTTACCGCTCTTGAGTACAGCCTGCTTTGCCATTTTGAAATGCTTGGACTTTGCTCCCCAATAACCCTTTGCTGCTTTGAGGATGCTCTTTCTTCTTTTGCGCGTCATCATCGCGCCCTTAATTCTTGCCATCTTATATGTTCCTCCAAATTTTCTTCGTGTGTCTTATCACTTGCCGATAAGAGTTCTGTAAGTGGGTGCGAAGCTTTCGCTGAGTATAGCGCCCTTACGAAGATCTCTCTTACGCTTCGAGGTCTTGTGACCAAGGTTGTGACGGTGATTGTTGTGCGACATCTTTACCTTACCGCTACCGGTGAGGGAAAATCTTTTGGAAGATGCCTTATGTGTCTTAATTTTTCCCATTTTAATATCTCCTTTTTATTGGGTTTTACCCTTTTTATCAAACGAATTTAATTGAAGTATAGACCAAATTACTTTTTATCAGGCTTTACCGGAGCAAGCACGATAGACATATATCTTCCGTCAAGCACGGGCTTCTTTTCCGCTACACCAACGCCCTTAAGAGCTTCCTCGAACTTTGCGACAACCTCTCTTCCGAGCTCCATATGAGACATTTCTCTTCCTCTGAAACGAACAACAGCCTTAACCTTGTTACCTTCTCCGAGGAATTTCTTAGCTTGATTCACTCTTGTATCAAGATCGTGCTGCTCGATTCTGCAGGAAAGCTGAACCTCCTTGACCTTGACTATAACCTGCTTCTTCTTTGCTTCCTTCTCACGCTTATCACGCTCGAAACAGAATTTTCCGTAATCGATAGCGCGGCAAACAGGGGGAGTTGCGTTAGGAGCAATGAGAACAAGATCTACGTCTGCATTCTCAGCATAAGCAAGAGCGTCTGCAATCTTCATTATACCAACCTGCTCATTAGCAGGACCGAGAACTCTTACCTCGGGATACTTTATCTCCTCGTTAATAGGGAGATTCTTTTCATCTTTGGTGCTAATAGCCATATACCTCCAAAAAACAAAAAATGCATACAGAAAATTCCGTACGCACATAAAAACGCCTAAAACGAGCTTTTTAAGTATTAACCATACGCACTCAAGTGGTAAGGTGAGAACGGAAATTCTGCTTTATTTTAGTTAGCATTTCGCTACGCAGTGTATTGTACCACTTTCCTTATCGAATGTCAATAGTTTTTTTGATTTTTTTTGAAAATTTGTGTTTTTTATTAAACTTTCTCCGTTTTTTACGATTTTTACCTTATAAAATTGTTACTTTTACCATCTTTACAAATGCACGAAAATGCGATATAATGTTATCAACAATAATGTAAGACACCCGAAGACGCGCCAAGCTTATGACGCATACTCATCGATAGGTGCATAGGCTTATAAGCCTCAAACCTTTTTACTGCGGTAAAAGGGTTTTATTTTTTTTGTTTTTTCGCATTTTCATTTAAATTTCACATGGAGTTTTAAATAAATTAAAAAATAATTTTAAAAAAGTATAGATTTTTATTTTTAATTGTGATATAATATAATGAATTTGTATTGCTAAATTCAAAAAAATGTTAGTTAATAGGTACTATATATGTCACAAACAGCACAAGACTCTTCACAAATCAAGCTTCCTTTAATTCCGCTAAGAGGCATAGTAGCCTTTCCCGGAGTTCAATTAAACATAGAGATTTTAAGACCGTCATCGCTAAAGGCATTTACAGCCGCGGCAACTCTTCACGATATGAACGTTCTTCTTGTAACACAGAAGGACGTATCACAGGATTCTCCCGAGTTTGATGATTTGTATACGATAGGCGTTCTTGCGAAAATACGTCACGTCGTTAAAAACACTCAGAACAATCTTACGGTTGTGTTCGAAGGAATTTCGCGTGCCGTTATAAAAGATTTTTACAATTCCGACGGATTTTTCTCTGCCTCCGCTGAACTTCATCACGAGGGCGCTTTTACCAGCTGTCCTCCTAAAATCGAAGCACTTATGCGCGAGGTCAAGAATTCCCTTTCCTCTCTTTCGCAGATGCATCCTACCTTTACAGAGGATATGCGTCTTGCCGCGGAGGCTATTTCGGATCCCGGAAGATTTGCGGATTTCGTTGCTTCATCAGCTGTGATAGATTATGCAAACAAGCAAGAGGTGCTTGAGCTTTTCGCTCCCAAGCTGAGACTTGAAAAGCTGCTAATCGTAATAGAGGAAGAAAGAATGCTTCTTCAGTGCGAGCATGATATTCAAATTCAAGTAAGAGAAAAAATCGACCGAAACCAGAAGGATTACTTTCTTCGTGAGCAGGTTAAGGCAATTCAAGCTGAGCTCGGCGAGGATGAGGATGACGAGATCCGAGAGTATGAGGAGCGCATCAATGCGAAAAATCTTTCAGACGAAGTCAGAGAAAAGCTTCTCAAAGAGCTTTCAAAGCTTGCAAAAACGCCCTTTGGAGCTGCGGAAAGCACCGTTTTGCGCTCTTACCTTGATACCTGTCTCGATTTTCCCTTTGGCGTAAAAACCGAGGCTTCGGTATCTGTCGGAGACGCGCGTAAAATTCTTGACGAGGATCACGACGGTCTCGAAAAGGTAAAAGAAAGAATACTTGAATTTGTTGCGGTAAGACAGTTTTCGAAGGACGTCAAAAACCAGATAATATGTCTTGTCGGCCCTCCCGGTGTCGGTAAAACCTCGATTGCGGCATCAGTCGCCCGCGCTCTCGACCGCAAATATGCAAGAGTTTCTCTCGGCGGTATGCACGATGAGGCGGAGATAAGGGGACACAGAAAAACCTACGTAGGCGCTATGCCGGGGCGTATTGTTTCCGCAATAATCAACTCAAAAGCTGAAAATCCGGTTATCGTCCTTGACGAAATAGATAAGCTCGCGAATGATTTCAGAGGCGATCCGACCTCTGCTCTTCTCGAGGTTCTCGATCCCGAGCAGAACAAGATGTTCCGCGATAACTTTATGGAAATTCCTATTGATCTTTCCGATTGTCTTTTTATAGCAACAGCAAACAGCTACGATAGAATTCCCGCTCCGCTGCTTGACCGTATGGAAGTTATCGAGCTTTCTACCTACACAGATACAGAAAAGCTTGCTATCGCTAAAAATCACCTCGTTCCAAAGCAGCTCAAACGCAATGGCATCGCTAAAAGATATTTCAAGATCAACGACGATGCGTTGCTTAAGATAATAAAGGAATACACACGTGAAGCAGGCGTAAGAAACCTCGAAAGAGAGATAGCCTCTCTTATACGAAAATCCGCAAAGCGCATTGCCGAGGGCGAAATAAAATCCGTTTCCGTTACTCCCAAAAATCTTGCGTCGTATCTGGGAAAAGCAAAGGTTATTCCCGAAAAGCTTGAAGCTTGTGATCCAATCGGCGTAGTTAACGGTCTTGCATACACGCAAACCGGCGGTGATCTTCTTAAAGTAGAGGTCGCCGTTATGGAAGGCACCGGAAAAATAGAGCTTACCGGCTCGCTCGGTGACGTTATGAAGGAATCGGCTAAGATAGCGCATTCATTCGTAAGAACGGTTGCCGATAAGTACGGAATTTCCCCTACTTTCTACAAGGATACTGATATTCACATTCATTTTCCCGAGGGTGCTATTCCCAAAGACGGTCCCTCAGCGGGCGTTACGATGGTTACGGCAATTATCAGCGCGCTCGGAAATATCCCGGTTAAGCGAACTCTTGCCATGACGGGTGAGGTTACTCTTCGCGGGCAGGTTCTCCCCATCGGCGGACTTAAAGAAAAAACTCTTGCGGCCTACCGCTCGGGAATCAGCGAGGTTCTTGTCCCTTCGTCAAATATGAAAGATCTCGACGAAATAGATGCCGAGGCAAAAGCGCATCTTCGCATAATTCCCTGCGATACGGTTAACGACGTTCTCTCGGCGGCGCTCATTAAATTATAACTTACAACGTTATTTAGAACGGAATATAAATATGAAATTTAACGTCAATAATGCAAACATATCAATGACGGTTGGCAATGCTAAGCAATTTCCAAGAGAGCCTAAGCCCCAGGTCGCTCTTTCCGGACGCTCGAACGTTGGAAAAAGCTCACTTATAAACACTCTTCTCGGCAGAAAATCTCTTGCCAGAGTTTCATCCGCTCCCGGTAAGACTATCACTATCAACTACTACGGTGTTGATAACAAGTTTTATCTTGTGGACCTGCCCGGATACGGCTATGCAAAGTGTTCAATAGAATCAAAAAAATCATGGAGCACTCTTACGGACGATTATTTTTTGAAAAATCCTTCGGCGGATGCCCTAAAGCTCGTTATTCAACTCATAGATATCAGAACCGGACCTACCGACGATGATATTATGATGATGAATTTTATGATATCCAGAGATATTCCGTTTGTCGTTGCTACTACAAAAACGGACAAACTCTCAAAAACACAACTTTCAAAAGCGCTTGATGAGCTTAAGAACGAATACTTTTATAATACTGACATTGAAATCTTCCCGTTCTCTTCGGTTACACGCGAAGGAAAAGAAGCTCTTCTCAAAAAAATAGGTGATGTAATATAAAATGTTTAACGTTAGTTCAATACCCGAAATAGTAATTTCGCTTTTTGCGGTTCTTTTAACCCTTACTATTCACGAATATTCTCACGGATATGCGGCATACAAGCTCGGAGACGACACTGCTAAAATGTATGGCAGACTCACGCTTAATCCGATTAAACATCTTGATCCGATCGGCGCGCTCTGTATGCTATTCTTTCACTTTGGATGGGCGAAGCCTGTTCCAATAAACCCTCGCAATTTTAAAAATCCAAAAAGAGATTTCGCTATAACAGCCCTTGCCGGTCCTCTTTCCAATATTATTATGGCGTTTCTCTCCGCGTTTATATTTCTTTTGATATACGCGCCGTTGAGTACTGTAGCCTTCGAAAGTCGGTTTTGGCTTTCGGTGGTCCAAAACACCCTTGATTTCTTCTATATTTTTCACCTGATAAATATAGGAATCGCAATCTTTAATCTTATACCGATACCTCCGCTTGACGGCTCGAGAATTTTAAACGTAATTCTTCCTCCGAAAACGTATTTCGCAATAATGAAATACGAGAGAACAATATATTACGTGCTTCTCGGATGGCTTCTTCTTGGAGATTTGGTGGTAGCCGGACTTCTTTCGGTTCCTATGATAGCGTACAATCCGGTACTCTCATCTATCGTTAGAGTATTCTCGTTATCCGATATTCTCGGATTCCTTATTTCAAAAATTTCTTCCTTTATATTTTATTTATGGGAGCTGATTCCCTTCCTCAAAGCTTGATTTGGAGATAAAACAACATGTCTGAACAGTTAACGTATAGACTCGACCAATTTGAAGGTCCTCTTGACCTTTTACTTACCCTGATAAGTAAAAACAAAGTCAGCATAACCGATATTCCCATCGCTATGATATGCGATCAGTATATGGAATATATCGAAGAGGCTCAGCGTATGGACCTTGATATTGCCAGCGAATTTATAGTTATGGCAAGCGAGCTTATGCTCATAAAAAGTAAAATGATACTTCCTCATGAGGAAGGCACCGAGAACGACCCTCGCCGCGAAATAGCCAATGCCCTTTTACTTTATCAGCAAGCAAAGCTTGCGGTTACGAAGCTCAGACCGCTTTACGATGAGTTTTCATCACGCTTTGTTAAAGGCACCGATGACGTTCCGCCGGAAAAAGGATTACCGCTCAATCTTGACCCCGCAATGATGCTCAAGGCTCTCAACGCCATTCTCCGCAGACTCAGAATAGCGGAGGCAGAGCGAAAGCCCGCCGATCTTGTTAACCCGCTTATTAAACATCACATTGTTTCGGTTGAAGAAAAAATAGAAGAAATTTGCGCTCTTCTTGAAGAGCATGAAGAGGCTTCTCTGTTCTTCTTGTTAAAGGATGCCACGTCAAGAGCTGAGCTCGTTGCAAGATTTATGGGTGTGCTTGAACTCATAAAAATACACAGAATTACCATAACAACTGTCCATTTTGTTGAGGACGTTGCGGAATATGATGCTGAGGGACTTAATATCAAATTCAAGTTAAATCCAAATTACGTTCCCATCGAGGGCGCGGAAAGCGAATTTGATATGATGCCCGAAGACAATACAGAAAAGGACGAGGACAAAAATGAGTGACGTAGAAAATAAAAAATCCGAAACCGAACAGGCAGAAGAAACACCGCGTGTCGTAGTATTCGAAGAAGGACTCGAAGCAGTTCTCTTTGCGGCAGGACATCCGGTTTCTTATGCAACGCTTGCGCGTGTTTTCGATATGACTCCCTCCAAGGTAAAGGATAAAATCTTCGAATATGCGATAAAATATAATGATCCAAAGCCATTCCCACGTGGTGTAATGCTTCTCACTTATGCCGAGTCCTGCCAGCTTTGCACAAAGGAAAATTATCTTCACGAAATACGTGATGCACTCGGAATAAGAAAAAGCGGTACGCTTTCAACAGCAGCTATGGAAACACTTGCTGTAGTTGCATACAATCAGCCGGTTACAAGAGTATTTGTCGATACTATAAGAAAAGTAGACTCCTCTTACGCCATGAACAGCCTTATAGACAGAGGCCTCATAGAATGCGTTGGAAGACTTGACGTTCCCGGAAGACCTATGCAGTACGGTACCACGTCCGATTTTTTACGTTGCTTCGGACTTCCGTCGATAGAAGCCCTTCCATCCGCCTCCGAGGAGCTTATTAATATGTTTGAAAAGACTCGCGAAAAGGAAGACGCGGAGCGAGAGGTTGACGAAAATCAGATTTCTATCAACGACTTAGAAAATGAAAATACCGAAGAAAATATCGAGCAGAATGGCGATATCACCTCCGAAGAAAACGCTAAAGCAGTTATCGAAGAGACCGAAAACGCGGCTTCCGAGGTTGAGGATGAGCCCTCCGCAGAAGACGATATCGTAGATATTGATTAATAAAAAGGAGATTTATGATAGGTGCAATTTTATCACTTTTTGCAGCCTTGATCATCTTTCTGATACTTACCGAAAGCTTGACAATAAATCTCAAATACGGCGAAAACTATATTATTAAAATCGGTTTTATGGTTTTCGCCATTGTATTTACAAGCAATAAATCTTCCAAAAAACAAAATAACAAAAGCAAGAAAAAACAAAAAAAGAATGCACGCTTTTGGATATCACTCATAAAGATAATTTTACCTAAATCGAGCGTTAAGATTCGCTCGTTCGCTCTATCGCTTCCGGAAAAAGATCCTGATAAAAACGCTATATCATACGGAATATACTCAGGTCTTATATCATCTGCTATAACTTTCTTTGAAGCCAATACAAAGTTTTTTGAGGTCGCGGATATAAGCATTTCCTATTCTGAGCATAATAGTATAAAAAAGCAAATCGAAGCCGAGCTGAACATTTCACTAATTGATTTTTTGATTTCCTTGGCATATTATCCAATAAATTCAGCTTATAATAGGCTTCTTGCTATGAGGAAAAGAAAAGCGAATGAACGAAAACAAAATGAGCGATATGATAAAAGCATCCCTTGACGGAATACGTGAATTTGCTGACGTTGAAACGGTTTTCGGAAAAGCGATAACCACCCCGAACGGCGTTACGATAATTCCCGTTTCAAAAGTTTCTGTCGGATTTGCGACCGGCGGTGTTGATTTTCAAGCAAAAAGACCCGTAGCGCCCGCTAATTTCGGCGGTGGCAGCGGCACCGGCGTTTCTATTACTCCCGTCGCATTTCTTACAGTCGGCGCAAACGCTGAGATTAATCTTATACGCATCGGATCTGATGAGCAATCTTCCGTTGATAAAGCATTTAATATAATTGAAAATTCCCCTAAAATCATCGAAAAGATAAAAGATACGTTACTAAGCTGATTTTCATTTTTCGGTATAAAGGACACTTCTTATGGAAAAATAACAAAAAGGAGTGTTTAAAATGAAAAATCCTAAAGAGCGTATAATAATTTTTGCAGTATTTCTCGTACTGATATTTATACTCTATACAACAGTAGTATCATCATCAGGAGCGGTTTCGGTCAGTGCTAAATCGGCGGCGCTATACGATTCATCCGCTAAAAGCTTTTTATATATTAAGAACGCCGATCAACGCTTACCAATGGCGAGCACCACAAAAATCATGACCGCGCTCGTAGCTATAGAAAGCTGCCCTCTTGAAAAAGAGATTTTGGTTTCCGATAAAGCTATAGGTATAGAGGGCTCGTCACTATATTTAAAAAACGGTGAAATTCTCTCGATGTGCGATCTCTTGCTTGGTGTTATGCTTAGAAGCGCAAACGATGCCGCAGCCGCTATAGCATACGAAATATCCGGCAGTATCGAAGCATTTGCCGACAAAATGAATGAAAAAGCAAGCGAGCTTGGCTTGAAGGATACTCATTTTACCAATCCGCATGGACTCGACGATAAAGAGCATTATACAACAGCAAGAGAACTTGCCCTGATTGCCGCAGCTGCTCTCGAAAACCCAATCTTCAGAGAGATTGTATCATCTAAAAAATGCACAGTTAAAAACAGTGACGGCGAAACAAGACTTCTTATAAATCACAACAAGCTTCTTAATATGTATGAAGGCGCAATCGGTGTAAAAACGGGCTTTACGAAGAAAAGCGGAAGATGCCTCGTTGGAGCCGCTGAGCGTGACGGACAAAGATTTATATCCGTTACCATAAACGCGCCTGATGATTGGAATGACCATATATCTCTTTTCAATTACGGATTTGAGAAAACAAGAAACAACTTTAGAATATACAGAAAAGAAACGGACATACAAAATGGATAAAATTCGTCTACAGAAATTTATAGCAGACTCGGGACTTATGTCAAGGCGAGCTGCGGAAGAAGAAATAAAAAACGGGAACATTTCAGTAAACGGACACGTTGCCACCCCCGGAACAAAGGTTGATCCAAAAAAGGATACCGTTACCTTCCGTGGAAAAAAAGTAGTGAAACGCTCCGAAGAATACACTTACATTATGATGAACAAGCCCCGTGGATACCTGTCGAGCACCTATGATGACCGAGGCAGAAAATGCGTTACCGACCTTCTTGACGGTGTCAGGAGCAGAGTGTATCCCGTAGGACGTCTTGATCTTATTTCCGAGGGTATGCTTCTATTGACCGATGACGGCGAACTAAAAAACAAGCTTACTCACCCGAGTCATTCGCTTCCCAAAGTATACAGAGTTAAGGTTAACTCCGAGGTTACTGAGGCTGAAATGGAAATACTTACTTCTCCGCTTGTAATCGACGGATATGAAATCAAGCCCGTCGAGGTAAGAATCAGCAGCACGGACGAAAGCGGGACTGTACTGAAAATGACTCTTTTTGAGGGACGAAACCGACAGATAAGAAAAATGTGCGAGACTGCCGGTCTCACCGTTCGACGTCTTTCGCGTGTCTCTATTGGAAATCTTAAGCTCGACGGACTTCAGGTTGGTAAATGGAGATATCTTGAGCCCGAAGAGGTAGAATATCTAAAAAAGGCGACAAGGAAGAAAAACAATGTTTAAAATAACACCCGTTCAGTTAGACGCAGACGCTACAGAGCTTATGAGCGCTTGCTCCGCCGAAATTAAAGAAGGTTGCTTTATTTACGCAATGACAGACTGCGAAAGCGGAAGAATAATGGGTATTTCACAGTTTGAAATAAAGGAAGGCTACGGATACATATACGATATCAAGGAAGCTTTTGGCGGCAACGATTTTGAAGCAATGTTCATACTTGCAAGGCAAACTATGAACTTCATTAATCTTTGCGGAATCGACATTTGCAGAGCAGATTTAAACGCAGGCGACAAATCACTTATAAAGGCAGTCGGCTTTAAGGAAGGCGACGAATATTTTGAATGCTCGCTGATCGGAATGTTTGACGGAAGTCATTGTTCAGGTCACAAATAAAGGCTGTAAGCGTAACTTTCGGTCAGAATTTAATAAAAAACGTAATAAGCGTTGCAAAAAATTCAGACTTGATAATAACAATAAACGTTTTAGCAGACTTTTAATAAAATTAAAAAAGAGTTTTCTTATCGGAAACGGCTAATGCCACACTCCGTGCGGAAAACTCTTTCTTTGTTATGATGCTTTAAATTTAATCCTTGCATCTCTCGGCAAGCTTAAATCTGTATTCTCTGTAAAATTCCTCGTACCTGCCCTCATCGAGCGCATCTCTGATCTTCTGCATCAAATCATTATAGAAATAAAGATTATGAAGAACGGCAAGGCGCATACCGAGAGCCTCTTTAGCCTTGAAGAGATGACGTATATAGGAACGTGAATAATGCTTACAGGCAGGACAGCCGC